>JBBSKK010000026.1:0-14574 GCA_038256395.1 Cytophagales bacterium
AAAAGACTGTCCGGCTTCGAACTGAGCCTTGGCGGTAAAGCATACTAGGCTTAGCAACAGAATGGTAATGGTGGTTAGTTGATTCATAGCTTGACGGAGTTGGGTGAGATGTTCTTGGCGAGCCGCAAAGCGAAGTAACTCGGGAAACTAGTGGAAGATCCCAGGCTGACTGTGATTTGGCGAGCCTGATTGGTCTCGGGTCGCAACGGAATGTATTTCGCTCCCAGATTTAGAAAATCCACGTATCCCTCCAGCGATATTTTTTTACCGGGGAAAAAGTAAACCACGCCAGGCCTGACGTTCAACGAGTACTGCCAGTAATTGGATGTTTGCGTATCGACACTCGTCCCTTTGTTCTTATTTCGGTCCCAACTGTAGGCCGGACCAGCCTCGGCGTGCAGAAACAACGCCCAGCGGTTGCCCAGTGTCTTGTACCTGCGAATGAATGGCAAAATGGCAACGGACTGTCGAATGAACCGGTTGCTGCCGTTGTACGAATTGGGTTGTGAACTCGTTTGCCGATTACCGTTCCACATCAGGGTATATCGGGTACCCAGGCCGATTACGGTCTTAGAGTTAATCGCTTTCCCCCATTGTATTTCCGGAACGATCGTGTGATTACCGTATCGGCGGCTCCTATCGCCATTGACCGGGTGGTTGCCTCCCAGTGTTCCACTAAAACCCACCGTCCCGCCCCAGTACGTCATCCCGTCCAGCACCTGCGCCACCGCCGGCAGCCAGCCGATCATGCCCACGAGCATTCCTAACAGAAGTAGTTTTTTCATAATAGTTGTGGTTGGTTGATAGAGGCCAAGTAACGAATTTATATAACCTGGTACAATACTTTAACAAAAATTAAGTAAAATCGAATAGTGGAAATCAACACAGGCCTTCTAATTCATGGGCTTTATTCAAAAACTCTTTGCGGAGTAAGTCTTTCTACGCCATTTTTTCTGCCCAAGACCCACGCCAACAAAAAAGGGTTGGAACCAAAGAAAAATATTTTTCCCGCTCCAACCCATCTACTGTCCATTGACCTTTTGACGCCTCGGGGCGCCCCGCTTTAACCTTTAACCCCAGCACCTTCAATCCATTCGGCAACTTGCGCCACCAGCACCTCATTGATCCGAACGTAACTCTCGTGCGTCCAGCCCGCGATGTGGGGCGTAAGGACGGTGCGCGGCGAGGTTCGCAGGTAGTCGAAGGCTTCCTGTTGCGGATTGGTGAGTTGGCTGAGTTTTTCGTTTTCCAGCACATCCAGACAAGCGCCCAGTACCTGCCCGCTCTTCATGGCTTGCACCAGTGCTTTGGCGTTCACGATTTCGCCGCGCGATACATTGCTTAAATAAAAAGGCTTGCGGAAAGCCGCAATGAAATTGGCGTTCACCATATCGCGCGTCAGTTCCGTGAGCGGGATGTGGAGGCTCAGCACATCCGCTTCTTGCTGGATATCTTGCACGGAGGCTTCCTCGGCGTAAGCATCGCCGTAGTCTTCGCGGTACTTATCGTAGGCCAGCACACGGCAGCCGAAGCCGCTCAGCCGTTGGGCGGTGGCGCTGCCGTTGTTGCCGTAGCCGATCAAACCGACGGTCTTGCCCATCAGCTCTGCGCCCCGGTTTTCCTCGCGGTCCCAGATGGCCTGCCGCACCTCGCGGTCGGCTTTGTTGAGGTTATTAAAAAGCATGAGCAGCATCCCGATGGTATGCTCGGCCACGGCATCGCGGTTGCCCGTTCCGGCGTGAAACAGGCGGATGCCCAACCGTTCGGTAGCTTCGGCGTCGATTAAGTCCAGCCCGGCCCCGGCGCGGGCGATGAATTTTAAGTGCTTGGCCTGGGTGAGGAGTTCTTCGTCGATGCGGGTTTTACTGCGGATGATGAGACCATCGTACTTGGCCAGGCAGGATATTATATCGTTGCGCCGGAAGTCGGGCTGGTAGTCATATTGCCAGCCCTGCGCTTCGAGCATGGCGAAAAGCGAGGGGTGCATTTGGTCAGCAATCAGTATTTTCATGGGAGCGAGGGGATTTTTCGTAAATTGCCAATCTTTCATTTTCCGTTCTAACATTGTACCAAGCAAAATTGATTCATTGGTTTTCATGAGTGATTTACAAGACCGCAAGCCTATCATCGGTATCTCGATGGGCGATTACAACGGCATCGGGCCGGAAGTGATTTTGAAAGCCCTAGAAGGGAACCAGTTGTCGAAATACTGCACTCCCATCGTATATGGTTCGCTACGGGTACTCAACCGCTACCGCCATTTGCTGCGAATGAAGGAGTGGAATTTGCAAAATATCCAAACACCCGAGCAGGCCAATCCCAAAACCACCAACGTCATAACCTGCTGGAACGACCAGAAGACGGAGGCCGAGCCGGGCAAGATTACTGCCGACGCGGGGCAAGGCGCATTCGCTGCCCTGAAAAGAGCGACTGACGACCTGCGGGCCGGATATATCGACGCCCTCGTGACCGCTCCGATCAACAAGGACACCATGCAGAGCGAGAATTTCAAATTCCCCGGTCACACCGAGTTTCTGGCGGCGGCCTTTGACACCAAAGAGGCACTCATGTTCATGGTGGCCGGCGAGTTCCGGGTGGGCGTGTTGACCGGCCATATCCCGTTAGAAAAAGTTAAGTGGCAGGTCACGAACGAGAAACTCAGCAACAAAATCAACCAGATGCTGCATTCGCTGCGCAGCGATTTCGGGATCGTCAAGCCACGCCTGGCGGTGCTGGGCCTCAATCCCCACGCGGGCGAGAACGGTCTGCTGGGAATCGAGGAAAAGGAAGTAATCGAACCGACTTTGATCCGCTACCGCGAAAAGGGCGAACTGGTTTTCGGCCCTTTCCCCGCGGATGGCTTCTTTGGCACGGCCAACTACCGGCAGTACGACGCCGTGCTGGCTATGTACCACGATCAGGGCCTGATCCCCTTCAAGACTATCGCCTTCAACGAGGGCGTCAATTTCACGGCGGGCCTTCCGGTGGTGCGCACCTCGCCCGACCACGGCACGGCCTACGACATCGCAGGAAAGAACGAGGCCGATCCCGGCTCCATGCTGGCCGCCATCTACCTCGCGGGCGACGTGTGGCAATACCGCCAGGAAGCCGCCGACCTCGCCAAAAACGCCTTAGTTTCCAAGCCCCAAGCCTCCGAAAGCCAGGCACCGGGGAAAGCCAAGAAGTCGAATAAATACCGATGAAGGTTGTTGAATTGTGTAATCGTTGACGGGGCAGCCCGCGCTGTCGTGAAATTGATGTTTAATTGTCAATTGTTTATTTGTTTAAATGACTTATAATGAATGATATAGATTGCAAGATTGTACACGGGAGCGGCTAACTACTTCCACGATTCCACAAGAAAACAGATACACATCAATTACACGACAGCGCGGGCTGCCCCGTCAACGATTACACGATTAAACAAATATGCTTAAATCAATGACTGGCTACGGGACGGCCAATGTAGAGTCCGAAACACTGACGGTGACCGTCGAAATCAAGACTTTGAATTCCAAATTTCTGGACATTTACTGCCGGATTCCACGCCAGTATTCCGAGCGGGAAATTGAAATCAGGAATCGCCTGACGCAGCAGTTGGAACGCGGGAAGGTGGAATTGAACCTGTCGGTACAGCCCAAGGGGCAGGGCGCGGGAACTACAGTCGTGAATCGAGCTTTGGTTAGTGCATATTTCCAGGACTTAAACCTTACTTCCAAGGATTTGGGTTTCGACGCCAATCCTACCGACCTGCTGAGTCTGGCCCTGCAAATGCCCAATGCTTACCAGACCGCCGTGGCCGACGAGGACAGCCGCGAGCAGGAATGGGAGACTATCGAGCAAGCCGTGACGCAGGCCATCGAAAAATGCAACAACTTCCGGCAGCAGGAGGGCCAATTGACCGCCGACAAAATGCTGGATTACATCGAAATCATCCGTTCGCTTCTGGTTAAAGTAGCAGAGCAGGACGTCCACCGCATTCCTGCCGTGCGGGAGCGACTGGAAAAGCAGGTGCATGATCTGATGGAAGCCGACAATTTCGATCCCAATCGCTTCGAGCAGGAGTTGATTTATTACATTGAGAAATACGACATCTCGGAAGAGAAAGTCCGGCTCACCAACCACCTCGACTACTTCACCGAGACGCTGAAATCAGCGGACAGCAACGGCAAGAAACTGAACGTCATTTCGCAGGAAATCGGACGGGAGATCAACACCATCGGCTCCAAAGCCAACGACGTTATCGTGCAGCGGCTGGTGGTGCAGATGAAAGACGAACTGGAAAAAATCAAGGAGCAAACCCTGAACATCGTGTAGGCATGAGTGCGCAGTTGACGGCGGATTTTTTCAAAGATCACGACACCCTCACCCTTTCGCAACTGCTGCTGGGCTGCGAACTGGGTCACGAAAGTGCCGCCGGGCGCACGGCGGGCGTCATCGTCGAAACCGAAGCCTACCTCTGCGGTGACCCGGCTTGCCATGCCTACCGCCGCCAAACGAAGCGCAATGCCGCCATGTTCGGCCCGCCGGGGCATTTGTACGTCTATTTGATTTATGGAATGTACTACTGCGTCAACATCGTGGGCGGCCCGATGGGAGAGGGGGAAGCGGTACTTATCAGGGCTTTGGAACCTACCGAAGGACTGGATCTGATGCGGGAAAGGCGCGATCTCAATCCCAAAACCTTGCAGCCTTCGCTGAAAAACCGCAAAAAATCTTTGGCCGAAAAAGACCTCTGCAATGGCCCCGGCAAACTGGTGCAGTCGATGGGCATCCGTCCCGAACACAATTCGGTTTCGCTTTGGGAAAGCGCCATTCACATCACTACGCCCGCCTTTTCCGATTTCGAGATGGTCACGACTACCCGCATCGGCATCACGCAGGGGTCGGAGTTGCCCTATCGTTTTTACATAAAGGGGAACAGGTACGTCAGTAAAGCCTAGAAGCGAGAGGGGATTAGATTGCCGTATGGGTAATTTTTTTCCCAAATTGGGATTTGGTGGGTCTCCACAGTTACTGATAGACAACAGTGTTTGCTACCACATCAATGACGGGTCTTATGTTAGGATAAACTTGTATGCCTGCAAATGTACTAACAGAATGTCAGTCAGGGTTATGCAAATTTTTTTTTGTGCCTAAAAATAGTACTACGTTTAGGTCGATAACTTCAAAACTACCCTAATCTGTGGTAGATTTGTTACTATTCTGGCTTTTTTAGTGACCTAAGTTGCCGATTAAGCAGGCTTAAATCGGATTTATTGCCTTGCTGGCGAAGTTTTTTTACTTGCCTGAATCCAAAGCAGTCCCCAGCGACGTATGTGTTGTTGTTAACAACTCGACCTGCTGAAAACGCATTTGGATTTATTCAAATTCGTTTCTGCTTCCATTTAGTCCTCTCCTCCTTAGAAAAAAGTACCGTTACCCCTGTGAACGAATACACCGCCGTGTGTAACTATCACTCTCAGGGCTATTGCTCGCCGATAATCGGCGTTGTGTGAACTTTTTCACCCTAACAAACACACTTACCAATGAACAGAGACTGTTACCTTGACACTTCCTAGCCTGATTCCCATCCGAACGCAATCTGCTTTCGCTCTCTCCGGCAATTTCTTTCTTTTCTTTTCTTTTTTCACTCCTAATTTTTTTCAATATGCGTATGATTCCTATACAACTTGGGTCGCTCAGAACAGGCTTACTGAGTTGCGCCCTGATGCTGCTGACGATCGTCAGCTACGCATCCAGCCACCGCGAGGCCCCGCTCATTTCGCAGGATCCCCTGGCCGACAACACCGATGTGTACGCTTTTAAGAGTCCCGATGATCCCAACATGATCACGATCATCGCGAACTACATTCCGTTCGAGCTACCCGAAGGCGGGCCCAACTGGTACAATTTCGGCACGAACGTCCGCTACGAGATTCACATCAAGAACCGGGCGGACACCCCGGGTGACGACATCACCTACCGCTTCACCTTCTCCGAGGTCAACGAAGATCCCACGACCTTCTTCAACATCCGGTTGGGCAAGGAGAACCTCAAGTCCACTTACAAGTGTGAAAAGAGCATGGATGGCGGCAAGTCCTTCACGACTATCGTTTCCAATGGCATGGTGCCGCCGCCCAACATCGGGCCCCGCTCCATCGAAAGCCCAGTAGGCCTGAATACGACGTACGACGCGCTGATGCAGAAGTCGATCATGACGGCTACTACGGGCGAAAAAGTTTTCGCTGGTTCCGTGGACGATCCCTTCTTCGTGGATCTGGCCGGCGCGTTCGACGTGGGCAACTTCCGTCCAAAGGGCAATGGCGTCAATGAACCTATAGACGCTCTGAATCGCTTCAACGTGCACACGATCGCTTTGAAGATTCCGGTCAATATGTTACAGAAGGATGGCAAGGGCATGGATATGGCGGCCAACATCCTCGATGGCAACTACGTAATCGGCGTGTGGGCTTCGGCCAGCCGCCAGATGATTGAAACAATTTACGACGGTGGCGACATGGCCGGCGACGGCAAATTCGTGCAGGTTTCGCGCCTGGGCATGCCCCTGACCAACGAGGCCATCATTCCCATCGGCATGAAAGATCGTTGGAACGCCACCAGCCCCTACGACGGAGCAGATTTGCAGTTCGCCAAGTACTTCGTCAACCCCGAGTTGGCCCTGTACATTGACGATTCCAAATTTGGCGGGGCTGTACCTGCACTAAACGCCCTGCGTATTCAGACGATGTCGCTTGGTGCCTTCGACTTTCGTAACGGGAAGCCCGGCTTGTTCGGCTTGAAGGGCAGCGATGCCGTGAAAGGAACCGCACTGGCCGAGGCTGCTTTCGGCGGTATTCTTCTGCCCGACAACGCCAGCCCCCGCGCGGTGGATTTGCTGCCTATTTTCTATACCGGGGTGCCAAACCTGGCGCCGTACCAACTGGCGACGGGTAAAGGCGGTAACCCGCTGGCGGTCGGCAAGCCTTTCATCAATAACTTCCTGCCAACGCTGGGCGATATGCTGCGCCTGAACATGGCCGTACCTGCCACCCCGCGCAACGATCCCAAGTTCAGCCATTTGGGCTTAGTCAGCGCTGCCGTGCTGGGACTTACCGATCCGGCCTACAACACTGACGCCAAGATGCAGTTTATCCCCAACATGGATGGCTTCCCCAACGGACGCCGCCTGGAAGACGATGTGACCACGATCGAGTTACAAGCCGTTTCGGGAGTCGTGCTGGCCGCCATTGGCCTGTGGTACGACGACTTCAAGCCCGGTACGACCGCCAGCCCCGTGACGCCCCAACTGGTGAGCGTTCTGGGTTTCACGGCCGGACCGACCATGAACGACACGGGCTTCATGTCGAGCTTCCCCTACATGGCTAAGCCGTGGCGCGGATTCGACTACCCGCAAAAGGACAGATTCTGATATTCACTCTAACCAACAATGAGCAAAATGAAAAATCTCTTATATTTTATCGCGGGGCTTCTGGCGGTGGCGTGTTTTCAGCCCTCGTCGGCGATCGCGTCTTCGCACCGCGAAGCACCCCTTATTTCAAATGACCCGCTGGCCGATAACACGGACGTGTATGCGTTCAGGAGTCCGGCCAATGATCAGAACATCGTGCTGATCGCCAACTATATTCCGTTCGAGCACCCCGCTGGTGGCCCCAACTGGTACTCTTTCGGGGAACGCATTCGCTATGAAGTGCATGTGGACAACAACGCGGGTACGCCCGGCTCGGACATCATCTACCGCTTCGAGTTCAAGCAAATGAACGAGGATCCGACTACTTTTTTCCTCATCCGCCTGGGTAAGGAAAACTTGAAAACCACCTACACCTGCCAGCGCAGCATGGATGGTGGCCGTACTTTCCAGACGATCATTTCCAATGGTGTCGTGCCGCCGCCCAACATCGGCCCCCGTTCCATTGATAACAAGACGGTCGGTTTGGGGACAAGCTACGACAAGCAAGTGGAAAAAGGCATCATGATGGCCAGCACGGGCGAGAAGGTATTCGCCGGTCCCGTGGACGATCCCTTCTTTGTAGACCTCGGTATTTTTGACCTGGGGGCAGTGCGCAGCGACAACCCCCGCGATGCCGTGGCGAGGTTCAACTGTCACTCCATCGTGATCGAGGTGCCGATTGCTACTTTGCAGAAAGACCGCAAGTCTGTATCGGCAGCCAAGAATATTCTGGATGGCGACTATGTGATTGGCGTTTATGCCTCGGCCAGCCGCCAAATGATCAAAACGCTGTATAATGGTGGCGACGTAGGCTACGACGGAGAATATGTTCAGGTTTCACGTCTGGGTATGCCCCTGACCAACGAGGTTATCATCCCCATCGGCATGAAAGACCGTTGGAACGCCACCAAGCCCGCCAACGACCTGCAGTTTGCCAAGCACTTCACCAACCCCGAGTTGGCGCTTTACATGGATGACTCCAAGTTTGGAACGGCCGTACCGGGTTTTGCCCCACTCCGCATTCAGACTAAGTCGCTCGGAGCCTTTGACTTCCGCAACGGGATGCCTGGCCTGTGGCCTTTAAAAGGCAGTGATGCCCTAAAAGGAACTGCGCTGGCCGAGGCTGCTTTCGGGGGTATTTTACTGCCCGATAACAAAAGCCCGCGTGCTGTAGATTTGCTGCCTATTTTCTATACGGGTGTACCCAACCTGCCTCCCTACCAGTTGGCTACCGGCAAGGCTGGTAATCCATTGGCGGCTGGCAAACCTTTCATCAATAATTTCCTGCCTTCGTTGGGAGATTTGCTGCGCCTGAACATGGCCGTTCCCGTAACGCCCCGTACTAGTGCTGATTTCAGCTCGCTCGGTCTAATCCAGGCGGCAGTACTGGGCCTGACCGACGCTCGATTTAACACTACTAAGGATGTTCAGATGATTCCGAACATGGATGGTTTCCCGAACGGACGCCGCCTCGAGGATGACGTGACGACGATCGAGTTGCAAGCTGTGGGAGGAGTAGTGCTGGCGGCGATCGGCCTCTGGTACGACGACTTCATCCCCGGCACCACGGCCAGCCCCGTAACGCCTCAGCTAGTGAGCGTGCTTGGCTTCAAAGCAGGTCCTACCATGAATGATAAGCCGTTCAAGACGATGTTCCCTTACGAGGCTGAACCTTTTAGAGGATTCCAAGGTCCAAGCTTCGAGGGTAAAAAAGTAGATACGCCCACTCCCCCAAGCACTGAGTTTGCGGTGCGCGTGAAGCGATTTGATTGCACCAACGGCGACATCGAGTTTGAAGCTGTGAATGCCGACCCGAAACGCACGGTCGAGTACTCAGCGGCTGGAGTGTCCGTGTGGACGCTAAACCCCAACCTACGAGTAGAGCGGGAGTTATTCTGGGACAACAACAGCAGCGGAGTATTGACTCTCAAAGCACGTTACCTGAATGATCCTGCCTCACAGGTATCAATGGAATACGACTTCCGCAAACAGTGCGGTCGGGCGCGTATCGCGGCTGAGCCGGCGAATGCCCCCGTTTCGTTTGCGATCAATGTACTGGGTAACCCCACCAACAAAGACGTAGTAGCATTCGACTTGCGCGGTAACGCCGGAGAAGCCATGGAAATCGGCCTTTCCGACGCCAGCGGACGTCTGCTGAGCCACGACGCCTTCAACGCAACCGGCAAGGTCGAGCGCCGAAGTGTACGGATTGGCCGCGCACCCGGACTTTACTTCCTGAAAGTGGGTACGCCGAGCGAAAGCCGGACGATTAAGCTGCTTCGCGAGTAGCAGTAAATTGGCTCCTGCATTGGCCCCGTGTCAACCAGTGAGTAAAAATGAATAGGTTATGCCGGAGATGGATGCACGAAATAATATTTCCGTGCGTTTATCTCCGGCTAACTTTTAGCATCACCAAAAATTATTGTCACATGAAAACAAATATTTCTCGCGCCGGTCATTACCTATTTTTGACTCTTTCCCTTTGCTTTGCTACCTCGTTCCTATCGAGCTGCTCGGACAAGGAAAGAAAAGCTGAAAATGCAGCCGATACTTCCCCAATGAGCGTTCCACCGCTTTTTCAGCGGACGGGCGAGCTGTCCAAAGCGGATGAATGGCCCCGAACCATCGAGAAGGTGGACGAACTTAAAGCCAAGCTGACCAAAGACCCCAACGACGTGAAAGCGCGGCTGCAAATCGCCACGATTTACATGGCCGAGGCCCGCATTACGGGAGAACACCCCTATTATTACCCGGCAGTACTGAAAATTCTGGACGGTGTGCTAAGCATCGATCCACGCAATTTCGAGGCCACTACCTTCAAGGCGTCCGTCAAGATGTCGCAGCACCAATTCGCCGAAGCCCGCGACCTGGCTGAGCAGGCCCGGCAGATCAACCCCGACAACGCCTACGTTTACGGCGTGTTGGTGGACGCTAACGTCGAGTTAGGCGACTACGAGCAAGCCGTGGCCATGTCTGACAAGATGCAGGCCATGAAGCCTTCGCTGGAATCGTACTCGCGGGCCTCTTACCTGCGGGAAATTTACGGCAGTTATCCCGGTGCCATTTCGGCCATGCAACTGGCCGTCGATGCCGGACTGCCCGGTTCCGAACCCCACTGCTGGTCGAAGAATACGCTGGCCCACCTTTATACGGTGACGGGCCAACTCGACAAGGCCGAGCGGGAATACGCCGAGATCCTGGCCATTCGGCCTAGCTACGCTTTCGCAATGGGTGGACAAGCCCACGTGCAGCGACTGAGGAAAGAGTACGACAAAGCCCTCACTACGCTGGATAAGGCCGCCACCATTATGCCGGAGTATTCCTTCCACGAAGAAATGGCCGAAATCTACGCCTTGCAGGGCAACGAGAAAAAGGCCACCGACAAATACGCCGAAGTCGTAACCATGCTGGACGAAGACGCGCAGTCGGGCCACGCGGTAGATCTGGAAATGTGCAAGCTCTACACCAAGCTGGGCAAACTGGATTCAGCGGCGGTGTACGGACAGCGGGAGTACGCCCGGCGGCCCAAGAACATCGACGTCAATCAGGCGATGGCGGCAGTGGCGTTGAAAAAGAATGATTTGAAGAAAGCGCAGGAGTACATGGAAGTAGCCATGCGCACGGGCAGCAAAAGCCCCGAACTACTGCGCCAGGCCAGCGAAATTCAACTGGCCCTGGGCAATGAACAGGAAAGTAAAAAACTGGTTGCTGAAGCCCGCAAGGTCAATCCGAACCCGGTACTTTGAACTAGCTTTTGAAAAAAAATCTTCTCAAAAACCCTTTTCCTGTCTTCGGGGAGAGGGTTTTTTGTTGTCTTGGGTAAAAGCTATCTTTGTGAATAGCGTTTTCGAGTTTTCTATTTTCGAGTTTTCTATGAAAAAAATTCTGGTCGTCGGCATGGGTAAGGTGGGGTCACTCGTCGGCACTTTACTCAATAAGCAATTTGAGGTAACGGGTTTGGATAAAAACCAACCCGCCGTGCCGCTTTCCTTCACTGTGGTCGAGGGCGACGTGGCGGATGAAGCTCTACTGGAAAAAACGATGGTCGGTTTCGACGCCGTCGTGTCCTGCATGCCCTACAACCTCAATCTTCCCATTGCCCGATTGGCCTACAAACTGGGCATCCACTACTTCGACCTGACGGAGGACGTGCCGACCACCACCGCTATCCGCGAGATGGCCCGCGAAAGCCGGGGAGTCATGGCCCCGCAGTGCGGTCTGGCACCGGGCTTGATCGGCATCGTGGGGGCCGACCTGGCCGCCCGCTTTACCAAACTGCGCGACATCGAGCTGCGCGTGGGTGCCCTGCCCCGCTACCCCAACGGCCTAATGGGCTACTCCTTCACCTGGTCGCCGGCGGGTGTCATCAACGAGTACATCAACGACGCCGAGGTCATCCACAACGGCGTCCGCAAGACCGTCTCGTCACTGGATGGTACCGAGGTCATCAACATCGAGGGCCAGGAGTTCGAGGCTTTCACCACCTCGGGCGGGCTGGGTACCATGTGCGAAACCTACGAGGGCCGCGTGGACACGCTCAACTACAAGACCATACGCTACCCTGGCCACGCCAAGCTTATGCGGTTTTTGCTCTACGAACTCATCCTGAAAAACAAGCGCGAACTCATCGAGCAAATTCTCACCGAAGCCAAACCACCCGTGCAGGAAGACGTCGTGTATGTTTATGCCGTAGTGGAAGGCTGGAGAGACGGTCAACTCGCCCGCGAAGAGTTTTACGAAGCCTACCACCCCGTCGAAATCGACGGCCAGCATTGGCGGGCCATTTCTTGGACCACGGCGGCCTCCATCGCGGCGGTGGTGGAGATGGTCGCCAACGGCAGCTTACCGCAGCGGGGCTTTATCAAGCAGGAAGATATTTCTTTGGAGAAGTTTCTGGAAACTGAGAATGGAGGTTTTTACCGGAAGAATGAATCCTAAACGGCTACTCGTTACCTGATAATCAGCACCCTCGGCAGCTTATCGTAAAAACGGTAGGTCAGCAGCACCGCCGACACCGTCAGCCCCACCAGCAACCCAATCCACACGCCAGGTGCGCCCATTCCCAGCGGAAACGCCAGCACGTAGCTCAGCGGCAGGGCCACGACCCAGTAGGCGATGAGCGTCAACAGCGTGGGAACATTCACGTCCGCGATGCCGCGCAGCACGCCCAGTCCGACGACCTGCACCCCATCGGAGAGCTGGAAAAACCCGGCGATGACGACCAGCGTGGCGGCGATGCGCACTACCTCGGCGTTGTCGCGGATGTAAAGCCCCACAAGCCACTCGTTGGCGGTCAGGAACAAGATGCAGCACAGGCCCATGAAAATGATAGAGAGCATAAACGCCGCCGTTCCGGCCCGCTGCACCGCCGGACGGTTGTTTCTGCCCACGGCCATGCCCACCCGGATGCTGCCCGCCGCGCCGATGCCCGTGGCCATCATGTAGGTGGTGGAGGCCATGTTGATGGCGATTTGGTGCGCCGCTAGTTGCGCCTCGCCCAGCCAGCCGACCATGATGACGGCCAGAGAAAAGGCGGCGATCTCGAAGAAAAACTGAAAACCGCCCGGCAGGCCCAGCCGCAGGATTTTCTGCACCAGCGGCGCGAGGGAAACGGCCTGCGCTTTTTCCAAGTAGGGCAGAAAGAAACGGTCCCTTTTTACGTAAATCCAGATTGCCAGCGCCATGTAACAACGAGCTAAGAGTGTACCAAGCGCCGCGCCGTTCAGTCCCAAGTTATTTATGAAGAAATAATTGAGAACCACATTGAGGAGCAAAGCCGATATGGTGATGTACATCGTGACTTTGGGCCGCGAAAGACCATCACACAACTGCCGAATGGCGATGAACAGCAACAAAGGTGCGTTGGATACCGTTAGGATAAGCACGAAGGGTCGCGCCATTTGTGTGACATCGTCGGTTTGCCCGAAAATCTGGAACTGCCAGGCAGCCAGCACGCAAATTACGCCCAGCGTCAGGCTCAGCAGCCACGCCACCCGAAGGCCCGCGCGGTACAACCGATTGACTTCACCCAGGCTTTTCTTGCCCACGGCCTGCGAGATCAGCGCCGACACGATATTGAGGCCGCCTACGCCAATGCTGCTGACTAAGAAAGTGACGGAAGTCGCGATGCCGGCGGCCCCCAGCGGCACTGCGCCAAGGATGCGGCCGATCATCAGGTTGTCGGTCACGCCCATGAGTACCACGCCTAGCTGCGCAATGATAATGGGAGTGCTAAGGCGCAGCGTCGCGCGCATATCGCTCCGGTAAAGGCGGGCCAGCGAGTACATGGTGGTCGATTAACTTGGGCTAAAAAGTCCGCAAAGGTAGTGACTGCCATTGGCATGCCGGGACAGATTGACGGGCTTCGGGCTGTTTCTCACAAAATCTTCTTAATTTTGTCAACATCAATTAATCTCCAAATCTTTTGAAAGAATACGGCAGTAACGTCGAAAAGCTGGCGGAACACATCGTGCAGATGGAAGACCCCGCGAAGCGTACGCTCTACGCGCACATCCTGGTGGAACTGATGCGTCAGATTCACCCCGGTATGCGCGACAACCAGGACTACTACAACAAACTCTGGGATGACCTCTTCATCATTTCGGGCTTTGAGCTGGAAGTGGACGGCCCCTTCCCACCGCCCTCGAAGGAGTCCTTGGGCAAGCAGCCGCTGCCCGTTAGCTACAACCAGCACAAGCTCAACTACCACCACTATGGCAAGAACATCGAGCTGCTGGTAGAGCGGGCCATTGAAACCGAGGATGACGAGGACCGCCTGGCGTTCGTCTCCTATCTCTATCGCTTGATGCGCTCGTTCTACAATGCCTGGAACCGCGACAACCCCGAGGACGTGGTGCTGCTGGAACACTTGCTGGAACTTTCGGAAAATAAGCTTAAACCGGAAGTGGACTACATCCGCGAACACGGCCCCATAGAAGCCTCGCCCAAGGACCGCAACAGCAACGCCGAGAAGAGTAGGGGCAACACCCTGACGGGCTACAAGGCGCAGGTCACCACCACCAGCGATAAAGTCAGCACCGCCAACTACAACAACGACCGCGCCAAGAACACCAGCCACGCCGTGACCAGCACTGGCAAAAGCAACCGCCGGAAAAACAACAATA
>JBBSKK010000027.1:0-14107 GCA_038256395.1 Cytophagales bacterium
CGAGAACACATCAAGGATGCCACCGCGTTGACTGAATTCGCCTGGCAATTGTACAGCGGTGGTGGCGTGGAATCCGGCTTCGGCCAACCACCTTCTCAGTTCCACATCATCAAGCCGACTGCCAACCGCTATTCGTTCTATTTGGAAAAAACAGTCAGAACTCTATGGAACTACTCACCGAAATTGTCGCCGAAAAGGAGCTGACGCCTTACGAGATCGAGCGAAACAAGCCTATGCCCAACCTTACTCACGGAGCCATTCAAGCTAATTTAGTATTTGAAATCAAGCTTAATTTTGGCGACCAACACCGCATTGCCAGCGAAGTATCTTTGGCTACGACGCCTATTGGCTCTACCCCGGACCTCGTAATTTATCCACAACGGAGTTTGAATTTCATCAATGAACCCACCAAGCAAACGGAGCCGCCTTTGGTTACCATTGGGATTCAGTCCCCTCCGCAATCTAATGAGGAGATGGTTGTGAAAGCCTACAAGTACTTGGAATTTGGCGTAAAATCGTCTTGGATCGTCTATCCCGCCATGAAGGCCGTCGCTGTGTATTCCGCCCCGGATCAATACGATTTTTTTCGCGACGACGAACTCCTGAAGGATGAGACCACCGGGATTGAAGTGGATTTGAGTAAGGTTTTTGAATAAGAGAGGAGGACAGGAGGAGGCGGGGCGCCCCGTGGCGAGGAAAGGATAAAAGAATAGGACTATCTCTATCCTCGCGGCCTTTCGCCATCCCTTCCTCCCTTCCTCCCTTCCTCCCTTTCTCCTCCTTCCAAAAACAACCGCCCCGCCACCTGATCGGCAAAAAGCTTCCCCTTCTCCGTCAGTAGCAGCAGACCGTCCCGCGAGTGCAGCCAGCCGATGTCGTTAAGGCGGAAAAGCTCCTCCCCCGTCTGCATCAGAAAACTACCTCCCGAAAGTTCCTGCAACAATTCCAGCCGACAGCCCCATTTGGTTCGCAGTCCGGTGAGCAGATATTCGTTCACCTGATCCTGCGGCGTCAGGATTTCCTGAGTAATCGGCAGTACTTTGTTCTTGATTCCTTCCAGGTACTTCGCGTTATTGCTCACGTTGTACTGGCGGCTGCTGCCGTTGTAGGAGTGGGCGCTGGGGCCGATACCGAGGTAAGGCCGCCGCTGCCAGTAGGCGCTGTTGTGGCGGCTGTATTTTTGGTTTTTGGCAAAATTTGAGATTTCGTACTGCTCAAAACCGCCTTGCCGCAGCTTGTCAATCAAGACCTCGAACTGCCGGGCCGCAAACTCGTCCTCGATCGGCGCCATTTTCCCGGTTTTCGTCCAGTTGCCGAATGCCGTTTTCGGCTCGACCGTCAGGCAGTAGGCTGAAATATGCTCCACGCCCAGCGCCAGCGTTTTCTCGATGTCACTCAGCAAGATGTCGTCGTTCTCGGCGGGAATGGCGTAGATGAGATCGACGGAAAGATTGGTAATACCCGCATCCTGCGCCCGCCTGACACTGTCCTCGGCTTCCTCCGCCGTGTGGATACGGTTCATGAGCCGCAGGTGCGGGTCGTGGAAAGACTGGATGCCGATGCTCAGCCGATTGATGCCCTGATTGGCCAACATTTTTAGGGTAGCTTCCGACAGGTCGTCAGGATTGGCTTCCAGCGTAATTTCGGCGTCGGGTTTGAGGTGGTACTGTTTTTTTATGGCCTCCATCAGCATCGCCAGATCTTTTTCACTGAGCAGGGAAGGCGTGCCGCCGCCGAAATAGACAGTATGAAGGTCGCCCGAAGGCAGGTAATCTTTCTGCATTTTCAATTCCCTGACCATCGCCCGCACCATTTTACCCTTGTCCCGCAGCGATGTACTAAAATGAAAATCGCAGTAGTGGCAGGCTTGGCGACAAAAGGGAATGTGCAGGTAGAGATGCATTGAGAAATGGGGTTTGGCGTCCTTCGGCTGGAACGCCAGCCCGGTACGCTCAGGATGATAGGGGGACAGGAATAAAGGATTTTGCAAAAATAACTACATTCATAGAATGAAAAAGTTAACGGGCGGATTGGCCCTGATTTTCTGTTTTTTACAAAGCTGCACCGCGTTCAAAAACGACGACCCGATGGCGGGCAGCAAACTCCCGGCGGTACACAAGTATTACCAAACCCGCCTGGGTGAAATGCACTTCGTGGCGGTGGGCGACTCGACCCTGCCGCCCGTCCTGTTCGTTCACGGCTCGCCCGGCTCGTGGGACGGGTACGGCGACTTTCTTAAAGACTCGGTGCTGCAAAAAAAGGCGTATCTGATGTCCGTGGACCGTCCGGGCTACGGCGAAAGCAGTGAGACGGCGGTGAAAACCCTGGCGGGGCAGGTGGAGGCGCTTTTGCCCATCATGCAACACCAAAAGCAAAAGGTGATACTCGTCGGCCATTCGCTGGGTGGGCCCATCGTGGTTCGTTTCGCCATGGATCATCCCGAGTACGTGCAGGGGCTCGTGCTGGCGGCGGCCTCGGTGTCGCCCGAGTTGGAGCCGACCAACTGGTACCGCTACATTCTGGGTGCGCCGCCGGTGCGCTGGATCATCCCGCCTTCGTTCGAGTCGAGCAACGACGAACTTTTGCCCCTAAAAAAAGAACTAAAAAAAATGGCCGATTCCTGGAACAAGATCAAATGCCCGGTAGTCGTGATTCAGGGCGGCAGCGACGTGCTGGTGCCAGCGGAAAATGCCGATTACATCGAGAAAAAACTGAAAGGCCGGGTGCCGCTGATGATGATTCGCAAAAAGTCCATGAATCACTTCATCCCCTGGTCCGATCCTGATCTTATTCGCTCGGGTATTCAACTCCTGCTGGAATAGAAAAGGCCCGGAATTACCCGGGCCTTTTCTATTTTCAAAAACTTGAAAGTGCTTACTCCGCCGGAACGACGTTGATCTTCACCGTGTGCTTTACGTCCTTGTGCAGGTCGATGATGGCGTCGTAGGTGCCGATGGTTTTCACTTCGTCCACCATGATTTTCTTGCGGTCGATGTCGAAGCCTTTGGCTTTCAGGGCGTCGGCTACCTGCGTGTTGGTGACGCGACCGAAAATACGGCCGCTTTCGCCCACCACGGCGGGGATGTCGATCGTGGCTTCACCGATGGCCGCGGCCATTTCTTCGGCCTCGTTCTTCATTTTCTCGGCCTTGTGGGCCGCCTGGCGAACATTTTCCTCTACTACCTTGCGATTGGAGGAGTTAGCCAGCAACGCATATCCCTGCGGGATGAGGTAGTTGCGCCCGAAGCCGCTCTTCACCGACACGATGTCGTTCTTATAGCCGACTTTGGCAATATCTGTCAATAATATGATTTCCATTTCTTGCGATCTCTTTTGCGTGATTACTTCAATTGATCGGCGACAAACGGCATCAGGGCCAGGTTGCGCGCCCGCTTGATGGCCTGGGCCACTTTGCGCTGGTATTTCAGGCTTGTGCCGGTCAGGCGGCGGGGAAGAATCCGGCCCTGCTCGTTGACGAGCTTCAAAAGGAAATTAGGATCCTTATAGTCGATGTATTTGATGCCTGCCTTCCGAAAACGGCAGTACTTCTTGCGATTCTGGGTCTTGTCGATGGGTTCGTTTACGAGTGTCATGGCTTATGCGGCTTGTTCAGGTTTTTGTGATTCGTCAATAGCGGCTTCTTTCTGCTGCTTCATCAGCCCCTTCCGCTTTTTCTCGTTGTAGGCGATGGCGTGCTTGTCGAGCGCTACCGTCATGAGGCGGAACTCGCGCTCGACGCGGCGGAACTCGGTGTCGAGCATCGCGATGACGTTGCCCGGCGCGGTGAACTCGAGCAAATTGTAGAAGCCCGTGTTCTTCTTTTGGATGGGGTAGGCCAGCTTGCGCAATCCCCAGTCTTCCTCGTGTACCAGTTCCGCGCCGTTGTCGGTGAGGATTTTACGGAACTTGTCAACGGTGTCCCTCATCTGGGCCTCAGATAAGATGGGAGTTAAAATGAACACCGTTTCATACTGATTGTTCATACGAAATGAATTGGTTATTAGTTAATTTTCTCAAAATGAGGGTGCGAAAGTAGGGGTTTTTGGTGGGAAAAGCAAGGGGTTATTGATTTAAAGCTAATCTTTGTCCACCCGGCCGCGAATCATCCGTAGGCCATTCAGTTCTTCAATATCCGCAATATCCTCCGCAGGAACGATGCCCCGCCGAATCCAATTCGTGACTACTGCTTCGTTTTTGATGCCATGTTTTTGGCAGTATCGATTGATGGTTAAGAACTTGCCCAGTTCAACTACTTTGCCTTCGGCTACCAGAAAGTCTTTCTGTCCTTCCACCAGCAACCCGGCTCACTCCCGCTTGACTGCCCGGTGGTTCCCACCAAAGCCACCCATTACGACTGGCATTGGAACAAATACTTCTTTGGCCGATGGCTCAGATACGCAAAAGACACCATTGTTTGGTTAGGAAGGCCCAATGTGAAGCTGATTGAGCGTAAATTCGGGCAGCAGCAAATCAATCCACTTTAAAAGATTCACAAGAAGCAGATTTTCAAGGTCGGTTTCGAGAACATCCCCGAATTCGTCACCTCGTCCCAGGAACTGGAATTTACGCCTAATAAAAAACCTCACCAGCACTACCTCGGCCCGCTCTTCGATTCTGACCGTTAACAGACAGAGCAAGCAGAAACCGACCGGAAAATTGGGTAAAGATCGCCCGAAAGCCATGAAGCAGAAGATGGATAGGCTGCTGACGGATTCATCTTTTCAACAGAATCTCAATAAGTTTGATGATATCATCACCCAAAGCTATTCTTCCGAAAAAATCCTTGCTACTTTTGAGTAGGTAATAGCCGAAGCAACGATCGTGTGAGTCCACTCCCTATCCTCTACCAATCCCCCGATTTAGTAGCTATCAACAAACCCCACGGCCTGCTCGTCCACCGCTCGCCGATGGCCCGTGACGCCAGCGAATTCGCCGTGCAAAGGCTGCGCGATCAGTTGGGGCAACGCGTGTGGCCCGTGCATCGACTCGACCGCAAGACGGGAGGAGTGCTGCTTTTCGCGCTGTCGGAGGCCATGAATTCCGCCATGCAACGGCAGTTTATGGAGGGCAGGGTTCAAAAAAAGTACCTGGCCATCGTGCGGGGCTACACGCCCGACCAACAAACTATCGACTACGCCCTGCGGCATCCCGACACGGGCGTAGTTCAGGAGGCCCTCACGCATCTCAAAACGCTGAAACGTGCGGAGATCCCGCTGCCCTTCGGCAAATATGCTACTTCGCGGTATTCGTTAGTCGAACTCATGCCCGCCACGGGCCGGATGCACCAACTGCGCAAGCACATGGCCCACATTCTTCACCCCATCATCGGTGACCGCCCACACGGTTGCAACAAGCAGAACAAGCTTTTTCTCGAGCAATTCGGGATGAATACCATGCTGCTGCACGCGCAGCAACTAAGGTTTACGCAACCCGAAACGACTGACGAAATCACGATTACCGCCCCCGTTCAGGCGGAGTTTGCGCGGATGCTGGAGGTTTTGTTTGGGTAAGAGTTTCTTCTTTTCAATTCTCTACCGTCGCCTTATTAATCCAGGTGGAAGCCGACGCAAACCAGACCACCGTTCCGGCCAGTAAAGTCAAATTCATTTGGTTTCCGGTCAAAACATCGGCGTAAAAAAGAATGGGTGCCAGCAGCAAAGCCAGCAAGCTGAGGTAGGAGATTATTTTGATAATGCTCATATTTCTTTCTGCAAAAATTTACTGAATATCAGATATAAGGCTCCGCAAGCAAGCCAGGCAGGCAGCGTCAGGAACGAAAGAAAAACGCCTCCGAAAGCCGAAATTGAATAAAACACCGCCATGCTGATGAGCCACGCCAACAGCACGGACACGTTAAAATTGATACCCGCTTTCTCCGCGTAATTCTGAATAATCCCCGCTTTCCCGGCAAAATAATGGTCAAACACGATGATGGCTCCGATGGGTGCCAGGATAAAACCATAGACTGCCACGAAGTCGAGTAGCTGCATAGCGAAGGCCGGAAACAGCCCGGCAACGGTAGCCACCGCCCCAGCAATCATCGTCACGCGGGGCGTCGAGATTTTAGGCGCGATGGCCTGGAACGCCAACCCGGCGCGGTAAATGGTGGGGTTGGCCGTAGTCCAGCCCGCCACGACGACGGTGATGAGTCCGGCGACGCCGACGGCCTGGTAGGTCATAGGGCCGGGGGCTACGGGCGGGGCTTCGCCGGCCGCCAGCATGGCCTGGGCGTCGCCCGAGCGGATGTAGAGGGCGTAGAGCAGGCAAGCACTAATCCAGGCCAAATAATGCCCCACGTACATCCCCGCCGCCGTGGTCCAGCCGGAACTGGCTTTTTTGGCGTAGCGGAACACCGACAAGTCGGACATGCCAATGTGCATGGCCGCGTTACAGAACCACGACCACATTACCACGTGCCAGAAGGTGTACTTGATTTGACCGGGAAACGGTTCCCGACCTTCACCGAAGATATTCCAAAAATCAGCGAACGAAGCCACGCCCAATCCCTTTAAAGCCACCACGCCGCAAGCCAGGAAAATCAGCACCATCCAAGGCGAGGCAATATTGGCGAATTTGGAAACGGTGTCGTACCCCCGCGCCGCAACCACCGAAATGACCGCCCCGATCGCCAGCACGACGATAACCCAGGTCAGGCCATTAGGGGTGGTGTCGGTAAGCTTTGGCATTTCCATGTCGAACGGTATGCCCACCGCCGTGGCCGACACGGTAATCATGGCCCCGGCTAAAAAGCAGAAGAGAATGCCATTGGCCAGGTTGTAGGCCGTTACGAGACGGCGGCCACAGATTTTCTCCAGTTGGTAGTATAGCGTTAGCCGCACGTCGGTGGCAACCGCCGCCGTGAGGTATCGCCAACTCAACACCGCCAGCAGATTTCCCAAAAACAACCCTACTAATAGATCAAACGCGCTGACGCCCGCCGTCAGAAACAGCGGGCCGATCATGAACTCGGTACCGGCGGCATGTTCGCCGGCGTACATGCCCAGAAAACTTTTCCAGTCTTTCCAGGCAGATGCGGGTACGGGTTCGCGCTCGTATTCGTGGACTTCGGCGGGAATGGGAGGGGCTTCGGGAATCATGGAGGAGTTTAAAGTTTATGAGTTTAAAGTTTAAAGTCTGTGACGAAGCAATACATGGTGTTTTGACTTTGTGAATAAAGACACAAATGTGTCTCAATCCTACTCATACGACTTTAAGTACGTGCGGCCCCATAAAAACTTTAAACTCATGAACTTTAAACTTTAAACTATTCCCTGCGCCAGTTCTTTCAAATCCAACCCGCCAAAGGTACCGGAACTCATCATCAGCAGGTTGGTATTGTGCCAGTTTTGGCTTTTTAGGAACGATTGTAGCTCGGCGGGGTCGGTGAAAATTTTGAGGTCTTCCCGTTTGAAGGCGGTACGGATGTCGTCTTCCGAGATGGGTTCGAGGCGTTTGTGTTCCACCGTTTCGGGGCTGTAAAAGACCACGGCTACGTCGGCGGCGTCCATTTTACGGCGGTATTGGTTCAGAAAGGTTTTGTTCAGGCTGCTGAAAGTGTGTAGTTCGGTGCAGGCCACCAGGCGGCGCTTGGGAAATTGCTCCTTCACGGCCAAAGTGGTAGCTTCTACCTTGGAAGGCGCGTGGGCGAAGTCGCGGTAAGCATTGGTCGTCGGACTTTTGGCCAGTAGTTCCAGTCGCTTGGCGGCGCCTTTGAAGGTTTGAATGGCGCGGTAAAATTCTTCGTCAGTCACGCCCAGTCGCTCGCACACGGCTTTGGCGCCGCTGATGTTCTTCATGTTATGTTCGCCAAAGACGTACAGCGGCACGTCGCCCTGGGTTTGGGTAATCAGCAAGGTATGACCATTCGTGATTTTGTGGGGGTGCGCTTCGTAGGGGATTTTAGTTACGTCGGGCCGCTCCTTCTGCCCGATGATATCCAGCATATTGTCGGTTTCGTCGAAGACGATAACACCCGCCTTGGGCAGCGAATCAGCCAGCAGCTCAAACTGCTTGACGTAGGATTCCCAGGTTGGATAGACATTGAAGTGATCCCAGGCGATGCCGCTCACCAGCAGCAAGTGCGGGTTGTAGTGCAGGAATTTGGGCGTCGGGTCCTCGGGCGAGGTAAAGTACTCGTCGCCCTCGATGACGATCACCGGAGCGTCGGCGTCCAGCCGCACCATGGTGTCGAAGCCCTCGACCTGCGCCCCCACCAAGTAGTTGAAGGTGTGCTTGCTTTGTCGCAGCACGTGCAAAATCATGGAGGTAATGGTGGTTTTGCCGTGACTGCCCGCGATCACAACCCGCTGCTTGTCGGTGCTTTGGCCCGCGATGAATTCGGGGTAGGAACACACGTCCAACCCCAGTTCCCGCGCCCGGCGCAGTTCGGGATTGTCGCTACGAGCGTGCATTCCCAGGATGACAGTATCGATTTCTTCCGTGATTTTTTCGGAAAACCAGCCCATTTCGGGGGGTAACAGTCCGGCCTGAGCGAGGCGGCTGCGCGAGGGTTCGTAGATTTCGTCGTCGGAGCCGGTGATTATGTGGCCTTGCCGATGGAGTTCCAGGGCCAGGTTGTGCATAACGCTCCCGCCGATGGAGATGAAGTGGATTTTTTCTTGACTCATTCTATCGTTGTTTTTCAGCGCCGAAGTTAGGGAGTTTTTGCTGCTCCGGCGTTTTTTAGATATTAAAAAAAATTAATTGTGAAGAAGACAAGTAAGATTGAAGTATAGGCAGGCTTTCCAAAACAATTCGTGATTAATTGCACTTAAATATTTTTATTCTTCAATTTCACCTCTAACAAAACCCTATGATGAAAACACTAACGCAGTTTAAAAACGCGCTGCTCTTGCTGCTGATGATGGTCAGCCTGGCAACTTACGCGCAGGATCGCACGGTCAGCGGGACGATTACCGACGACGCGGACAACCCACTCCCTGGTGTGAGTATTTTGGCGAAGGGTACCCAGACGGGTACGACTACTAACACACAGGGCGAGTACAGCCTTAACGTACCGAGAAATTCACGGACGCTGGTTTTTAGCTATATCGGCTACAAGACTACGGAAGTGGCGATCAACAACGAATCCAGCATCAATCTGAAGCTGGAACCCACGGCGGAAGCCCTCGGCGAGTTGGTGGTGGTGGGCTATGGTACCCAGAAGAAATCTACCCTGACAGGAGCCGTGTCGTCCGTTACGCCCAAGGAACTGACCGCCCTGCCCGTGGTGAGCGCCACGCAAGCGCTGCAAGGCCGCGTGCCGGGTGTGCAGATCACCAACAACAGCGGCCCCGGCACCGAACCCGTTGTGCGGATTAGGGGCGTAGGTTCGGTGAGCCTGAACCCTAACCCGCTTTATGTTATCGACGGCGTGCCGGCGGGCGGCCTGAACAACATCGACCCCAAGGACATCGAGTCGCTGGAAGTATTGAAGGATGCCAGCGCGGCGGCCATTTACGGTTCACGCGCGGCCAACGGCGTCGTGCTGATTACCACTAAAAAAGGCACACCCGGCAAGCTGCAAATCAATGTCGATTCCTACGTAGGTACGCAGTCGGCCTGGCGGACGCTGGATTTGCTCAACCGCGATCAGTACATTCAATACGGCACGGCGCTGGTGCAGGCTTCGGGCCAGGCAGTACCGGGTCGTTTCACTAACCTCAACACGCCAATTTACGAAGGAGCCACCCAAACTTTCGGCCAAACCGACACTGACTGGCAGGATGTTATGTTCCGCAATGCGCCCATCACCGACAACCAACTGTCGCTTTCGGGCGGTAACGCCACATCGCGCTTCTACACGTCGCTGGGCTATTTCAACCAGCAGGGAATCATGCCTAATACCGAGTACAACCGTTACAGCTTCCGCATTAACTCCGACCACAAGGCCAAGAAATGGCTGACGATCGGGCAGACGCTACTGGTGGCCGCCGACCACCGCATCGCCGAGCGCGACGGCGGCGGACGAAGCCTGATCATGAACACCATGCGAATGATCCCCTACTGGCCTACCCGCGACCCCACCAAACTGGGCGGCTTCAGTACCACGGCGCAGGGACTTGACGCCACCGATCCCGAAAACCCCCTGCGGATCGCCGAAATGGAGCAGCAGAACCAGCAGGAAAACGGTTTTAAGCTCATTGGTACCATCTTCGCCGAAGTGAAGTTTACCGACTGGCTGCGCTACAAATTCACGGCCGGCACCGACTTCGCCAGCTCGCGCTTCAACGGCTTCTCTCCCATCTACAACGATGGCAACCGTACCAGGCCCACCGCAACGGTATCTGAAAACCGCAACCAGTTTTTCTCAACGGTATTCACCAATGCCCTTACGTTTGAGAAAACCTTTGGCAAGCATTACATCAACCTGTTAGGGGTAGTGGAGCAGCAGAATTTTTCTTCCCGTAACATAAGCGCCCAGGGGATCAGGCCCGACAACAACATTCAGGTAATACAAGGGGTTACCAACCCTAATGGCTCTACCACGCTGTCGGAAAACACCCTGATCTCATACGTCGGTCGTCTCAACTACGAATTTGCGGGCAAGTACCTGCTGGGTGCCTCCATCCGTCGGGACGGTTCGTCCAAGTTTGCGCCGGGCAACAAGTGGGGTACCTTCCCCGCCGTGTCGGCGGGCTGGCGCATCAGCGAGGAGAATTTTATGAAGACTGTCAGTGCCGTTTCGGAGTTGAAGCTGCGCGGAAGCATTGGCCAAACGGGCTTCAACTCCCTCGGCGACTACGAATGGCAGCCGCTGATTCGGGCCAACAACACGCTGTATCCTTTTGGCAATGTCAACCAAGCGGGTTCGTATTTCAACCAGTTGGGCAATAGTGACCTGAGCTGGGAGGTTACGACGATGACCAACATCGGTTTGGATCTGTCTTTGTTCAACAACAAGATCAACCTGACCTCGGAATACTACGTGCGTGAAACCAGCGGCCTACTGCTGCGGGTACCCACCGCCGTTTCTATCGGGTACTCGACCAGCCCCCTTGCCAACGTGGGCAGTATGCGCAACCGGGGTTTCGAGCTATCGGCGGGCTACACCCATTCGGGCCGCGACTTCAACTGGAACCTGACGGGTATGCTGGATGTGACCCGTAACAAGGTGCTAAGCCTGTCAACGGCCAATTCCAACATCAATTCAGGCTCTAACTCCGACTTCGGTGGTACCGACATCACGCGTACCGAGGCCGGCCAGCCCATTCAGTCGTTTTTTGGTTTTGTGGTGGATGGAATTTTCCAGAGCGACGAGGAGGTGAAAGCGGCCAATGCCGCGGCTGGCACGGCCAAATTTTACCAAAACGAGAAAACGGCGGCGGGTGATATTCGCTTTAAAGACCTCGATGGCAATGGCGTCATCAACGGCGACGACCGCAGGTACCTGGGCAGCTACATTCCCGACTTTTCCTACGGTTTGAACTGGAGCGGTAACTACAAGAACTTCGATTTCACGCTGTTCTTCCAGGGTGTGCAGGGGAATAAGGTGTATAACGGCACCAAAGTCATCGGCCAGGGAATGCTGCGCCTGTTCAACGCCAGCACCGACGTGCTGAACGCCTGGACGCCGCAGAATACCGACACCGACGTACCTAGGGCCGTTAGCGGCGACCCCAACAACAATTCGCGCACTTCGGATCGCTTCCTGGAAGACGGCTCCTACCTGCGCCTGAAGAACCTGAGCATCGGCTATACCATTCCTGCCGATAAAATCGGCAAGCTGACGGGTAATATCCTGACCAAGGCTCGCATCTACGTATCGAGCCAGAACCTGCTGACGTTTACAAAGTACACGGGCTACGATCCCGAGGTGTCGTCGAAGAACGGCGCCCTGCTTAACAATGGTATCGACTACGGACAATATCCGCAGGCGAGGACGTTGATGGTGGGGGTTAGCTTAGGATTTTAATTTTGAATGATAGAATGATAGAATGAGTGAATATTTCTCATTCTCCGAAGGGGTACACTCCCCATTATTCTATCATTTTATCATTCACTCATTCTATCATTAATAAAAAATATGAAAAAGATACTAATAATTGGCAGTTTCCTAGCCCTGGGCCTAGCGATAAGCTGCAATGAAGATGAATTGAACAAGGTGAACCCCAATGGGGTGACCTTCGAAACTTTTTTCAATAACGAAGCCGAGCTGCGTTCGGGCGTGAATTCAATTTACGCCATCGTGCAGTCCAACAGCCTGGTGTCGAGGGAGTGGTTTTTTACCCACGACCTGCGCAGCGACGAGATGGCTTCCGGCGGCGGCCAACTGGAAACGCCCCGCAACCAATTGCTGATCGGCGTGCAAGACCCCAATAACAGTCTGGTCAATTCCATCTGGCGGGGTTGGTATCGCACCATCCACCGGGCTAACGTGATCATCGAGAAAGCCCCCACGGTAACGTCCGTTCCCGATGCGGTGCGAAATCGTTTGATCGGTGAAGCAAAGTTTCTGCGGGCTTGGGCCTACTACGAGTTGGGTACGTTTTGGGGCGGCGTTCCCATTTACACGGAGTTTGTAAAAACTGTGGAGGGTTCCAAAGGCCGCTCCACGCAGAAGGAAGTGTACGATGTGGCTATCGCCGACGCCAAAGCCGCGATGGCTTCCTTGCCCGCCACCTACGACGCCAACAACCAGGGCCGGGCTACCAACGCCGCTGCCCAAGTGCTACTGGCGAGGATTTATTTGCAACAGGGTGACTATGCCAACGCCAAAACCGAGTTGGAAAAAGTGGTCAGTTCGGGGCTTTACAAGCTCACGGACGACTACCTTGACATCACGAATGAAGAAGGCGAATTCAACTCCGAGTCTATTCTGGAAATTGTTTTTGCTCCTTCCGGCGGCGCCTACGACTGGGGCTCCGACAGCGACAACGGCACGGTTCCACGCGAGGAGGCCGTTCGCTCGCAGGAGTACTCGGCCATCGGCTGGCGCAACGTGATTCCCTCGAACAAACTGCTGAACTCTTACGAGATGAAGTCTAAGGGTGATGCCAAGGACGACCCGCGCTTCGAAATGTCCTACTGGAGAACGGGCGATAAGTTCAATAACGGTAAGGATGTCATGACCGACCAAATTGTGCAGGGTAACTTCTCGAACGTCGGTGGCAAGGATATGAAAGTGAGCTGGCGCAAGTACTCCGTCATCTACAAAATAAACGCTGGTTATGCTCAGAGCGGCATCAACATGCGCATCATGCGCTACGCCGACGTGCTGCTGATGCTGGCCGAATGTGAGAACGAACTGGGCACCTCCGCTCGGGCCATTGCACTCGTCAACCAGGTGCGGGCTCGCAAGTCGGTTAATATGCCGCCGCTGCCTACGGCCAATTTCCCGGCGGGCAATAAGCAGCAGGTGTTCGACGCCATTGCTCACGAGCGCTACGTCGAGCTAGCTGCTGAGCAGATTCGGAATTTCGATATCGTCCGGTGGCGCAAGAACGGCAAACTGACCACGGATCCTCTCTCGTATTTCCAGAAAGGAAAAACGGAATTACTGCCTATCCCGCAGACGGAGATCGACAACAACCCGAACCTGGAACAGAAGGATCAGAATCCGGGATATTGATTAAATGGATAGTTGATAATTGATAGTGGATAATGAAGGGAGTGGACTTTTTATAAGTCTGCTCCCTTGTTTTTATAAGATGTTTAGTGAGAAACTACTTATTTGTTTCATACTTGCGCTCACGCTGTTGGTGGGCTGCGCGGATGAGAATACCCTTTTCCAGAAAATCGACGCCGACGATTCCGGGGTTCAGTTTGTCAATACAATCATCCCCAACGATTCGCTTAACGCCTTCACTTTCACCAATTTCTACAACGGTAGCGGTGTGGGGGTGGGCGACTTCAATAATGATTCCCTGCCGGATCTGTTTTTCGCCGCCAACCAGATCAGTTCGCGACTGTACGTCAACGAGGGAGATTTTAAGTTTCAGGATATAACCGAAGCAGCGGGCGTAACTACGGACCGCTGGTGTACGGGCGTGAGCATCGTGGACATCAACCAGGACGGTTGGGATGACATCTACCTGAGCGTGGCGGCGCACAAGGCTTTCAAAAATTCCCGGAATCTGCTTTTTATCAATCAAAAAACGGCCAGCCC
>JBBSKK010000028.1:0-14003 GCA_038256395.1 Cytophagales bacterium
AGGCGAAGAAGGTAAAGGCGTATTTTGCGGCGATGGTGCAGTAAGTCAAGCATTTAACCAATCAAATCATAGATCATGTTTTCAGAAAACTACCCTAACCTGGATTGGTGGATAAATTGCATCGGCTGGATCGAATTAGGGAACGATATGTACAGCACGAGTTGGGTAAGAATACTCGACCAGGGAGGTGATTGCTACGAAGACGAAGACTCGGAATTACTGGACGAGGCCCTGGACAAAGCCGACCGCTGGGTGGCCACCGAAATGGTGGAGCGTTTCGGGGAAGAACCCGTGAAGCGGTATGACGATTGACGGGCATTCCTTTTCTTGGTTTCCAAAACCTCACTTCACTTCCGCAAACAAATTATTCAGCGACTCCGCCAGCGTGGGATGCGCAAAGACGCCGTCGCGCAGTTGCTGGTACTTCAACTTCCCCATCATCGCGATTTGGAGCATTGCCATGATTTCCCCGCCTTCCATTCCCAGAATGGCGGCCCCCAGGATTTGGTCGTTTTTGGCGTCGATGAGTACTTTCATAAAGCCTTTGGGATGGCCGGTCTCGTTGGCGCGGGCGACCTTATCCATCGACATTTGGGCGATTTTCACCTTTATTTTCTGCTTTTTGGCTTTTTTTTCGCTCAGCCCCACGCGCCCCAACTGCGGGTCAGTGAAGACGGTGTAGGGAACCGGACGATCTTCGGTGCTGCGTTTTTTGTCTTCCAGAAAGCGTTTCAGCAAGATGCGGTAGTCGTCGTAAGAAATGTGGGTAAACTTGGGGCCACCCTTGACATCGCCAACGGCAAACACGCCTTTCTGCGAAGTTTCCAGATACTTATCGACTTTAATATTCCCTTTCTTATCCGTCTCGATGCCGGCCGCATCCAGTTTAAGCGCCTGCACATTGGGCGTGGTACCTACGGCTACGAGCAAATGCGAGCCGCTCAATTTCTGGGTTTTTCCTGACGCTTTCACCGAAACCACCACGCCGTCTTTTTCCTTGGCCACCTTTTCAACCTCGGCGTCGAGGTGAAATTTGATTCCTTCCTCCGCCAGTATTTCCTGCATTTTTTTGGCCACGTCCTCGTCTTCTTTACCCATAATTTGCTGCTTGGTTTCGATAATCGTCACCTTGCTGCCGAAGCGAAGAAACATTTGAGCAAATTCCACCCCGATATAGCCACCGCCGACAATCAGCAGATGTTCCGGGAGTTCATCCAAATCCAGGGCGGTTTTCGAGCTGAGGTACTTTACCTCATTGAGTCCCTCGATGTCGGGTACGCGCGGGCTGACGCCGGAGTCGATCACGATACGCTCAGCGGTAAGCTGCCGATTTCCTCCGCCATCGAGGGCGACGCTGATTTGTTTTTTATCCACAAAGGAAGCCTCGCCCCTTATCAAATCAATATTGTCAAATTCGTCGAGACGTTCTCCGATGCCTTCCCGTGACGAAACAACGGCATCTTCCTTACGCTTCATTACGGCCGCAAAATCCACGCTGACTTTCCCGACCTTGATCCCGTAGCCGTTGGCGCGGCGGGCTTGGTAGGCCATCTGGGCGGAGGCCAGCAGCATTTTAGTGGGAGTGCAGCCATAGTTGATGCAGCTTCCGCCCAAATGTTCTCGCTCAATGATGGCGACATTCCAACCCGCCTGGGCCAGGTAAATGGCCAGCGGCTTGCCCGCCTGTCCTACTCCAATTATGATGACGTCGTATTTTTCTTCCTTTTTAGCACTCATGGATCTTTGAATGAAGTGATGGGTAGTTCGGGCAAGGATGGTAAAAATATCCGGCCAGGAGTTTTTGCCTAACGGATTTTTCGATAAACTGTTTCCTACCCCCCCCGCACAAACCCCACATTCCGCTTCAACCCCGCCAGCTTCGTCCGCTTCACGGGCGAGCGGCGGAAGACCTCTTTGAAAACCTCCTCGGTAATCTCCTCCCAATCGGATTTGGTGAAAGCTTGCAACTCCGGTGAGAGGTCAAACTCAGGCGTGCGGTGCGGACGCGAGAAGCGATTCCAGGGGCAGACGTCCTGGCAGATGTCGCAGCCGAAGACCCAGTTCTCGAACTTGCCTTTGACCTCGTCGGGAATGGCTGCTTTCAGCTCGATGGTGAAGTAGCTGATGCACTTGCTGCCGTCCACCACGTAGGGTTCGGTGATGGCGTCGGTGGGGCAGGCGTCCACGCAGCGGGTGCAGGTGCCGCAGTAGTCGGCCACGGGGCCATCGGGGGCCAGGTCGAGGTCGAGAATGAGCTCGCCGATAAAGAAAAAGCTGCCCATGTCGCGGTTGAGGAGGTTGGAGTGCTTCCCCACCCAGCCCAGGCCACTGCGGGCCGCCCAGGCTTTGTCCAGCACGGGGGCCGAGTCCACGAAGGCACGGCCCGCCACCTCGCCGATGTCGGTGCGGATGAAGGCCAGCAGGTCTTTCAGTTTGTCTTTCAGCACGAAGTGGTAGTCGGTGCCGTAGGCGTACTTGGAGAGTTTGTAGTCGTCGGGGCCTTCGGGCAGGCGTTCCTCGGGGTAGTAGTTGAGCAGCACCGACACCACCGATTTGGCTCCGTCCATGAGTTTACGCGGGTCGAGGCGCTTATCGAAGTGGTTGGCCATGTAGGTCATTTGGCCGTGGCGATTGCGGTTGAGCCAGTCTTCCAGGCGCGGGGCTTCCTCTTCCAGGAACTCCGCTCGCGACACGCCGCAAAAGTCGAAGCCCAGTTCGGCGGCTTTGGCTTTGATGAGGTTGGCGCGTTCTTGCTGGATAAGGTCGGCGGTGGTCATTTATTCAATTGAGCGTTGCGTAAAACTTGCTTGATAACTGCTTTGTAGGAAAAAGGCACCCACAAAATTATGCATTCTTACGCGGCGCTGCGGTTTTTCCTGGACGGGATGCTGTACATGATGGCCCTGTATTCGTTGCTGAGCTACTTTCAGCAACGCAAGGCCATTTACTGGCAGTATGCTTTGTACATTGTGTGCATCACTTTCACTTTTTGGCTCGATGATGCCGACGCCAGCGCCGAGTATATGCCGGGTACCAACTACTGGATTACCAGCCTGGAATCGCTGGCCTTCGTCATGTACATCAGCTTCGCGGTAAAGCTCATCGGCATTCGGGAAAACGATCCCCGAAGTTACCACATTTTGCGGGGAATGGTCATCCTGCTGGCGGTGGAGACGGTATTTGACGGTTTGCTTTTCCTCGGCAGCGTCGGCAACGAAGTCAAAAGTTTGAGCTACGCAGTCTTTCGCTTTGCCCTGGCGGGGGCGGCGCTTGTGGTGGTGCCGCGCATTCTACGGCTGCGTCAGCCCGTCGTTTCTTACTTTATTACGGGTTCATTGCTGTTCGTGGCGGGCTGCTTGGTAGCGTTAGTCGTCAATTATTTCCCCACTATTTTCGACCGTAATCCCGGCAATCCATTCACTTTTTCGGTCACTTTTATGCAGTTGGGTGTGGTGGGCGAGGTGCTGTGTTTCACGCTGGGAATGTCGCTCCGTAACCAGGAAAACGAACTGGAAAAGATTAGGGTGCAGGAGCAATTAATCGCCCAGCTCCGCGAAAACGACCTCAAAAACCAGAAGCTCCTGAAAATCCGCGATGACATCGCCCGCGACCTGCACGACGAGTTGGGGGCCGACCTCGCCAGCATCAGCATGGTAAGCCACGCAGCAGCGCACCAAATGAACAGCGACCCGGCGCTGGCGCGGCAGTCGCTCAAACAAATTGGTGAAACGGCGCGCAAGGTCATCAAGGTCATGCGTGAAATCGTGTGGAGCCTGCACTCGGCCCACGATTCGGGGCAGCAGTTTGCGGACAGACTGCGGGAAATGGGTCTTAGCCTGTACGAACACCATCCGGCCAAGCTCCATTTCGATTTCAAAACGAACGGCCAGCCCGTCCCCTCGCACTTGCGCCGCGATCTGTATTTGATTTACAAAGAACTCATGCACAACGTCCTGCGGCACTCAGATGCCGAAAATGTTTACGTGCAATTCCAATCTTCTTCCGAACAAATCTCCCTTTGTATAAAAGACGACGGCCGGGGCTTCGACCTGACAGCAATACACCCCGGCAACGGTCTATTCAGCCTGAAAAAACGCGCCGAATCACTCAACGGTCAACTCCGCATTGAAAGCAACGCCCATTCCGGCACCAGCACTTACCTAACCTGCCCTTTGGAGGCGTGAGTTTATTTACTCCGCTTCGCCCGCTTCGCCGGAGCGGAACCGATTCAAAATTAAAATGTAGATGCCAATCTGTCAGCCCGCCGCTCTTGGCAGGTTTATTTTAGCTTATAGGGCTGCGCTAAAATGAATTTTAACAACAAACATATAATTTATTGGTTATTAGATTTTTGTGACAAATATTTTAAAAAAATGCTCGCAAAATTTTTATTCAAAACCAAGACCACACGATTAGCAATGGCAGAGAACAACGAACACCTGGAAGATATGTCGCAGGAGCCGATGGGCTTTTCTGACAAAGTGGAAAAAGAAATAAACGACGGTATTGAAGCGGATAAATTAGCTACCGAATCGGAAGAAAACGAGGTAGTAGACGCCGAAGCCTTTGAGATGACGCCCGAGGAAAAGGCTAAACTGGAACTGGCCGAGATGAAGGACAAGTACCTGCGCCTCTACGCCGATTTCGAGAACTTCCGCCGCCGCACGGCCAGGGAGCGGCTGGAACTGACCGCCACCGCCACCGCCGATACCATGAAAGACGTCCTCCCCGTGGTTGACGACTTCGAGCGGGCCATTAAGTCCTTCGACGCCACTACGGAGGTGAAGCCATTGAAGGAAGGCGTGGATTTGATCTACCAAAAACTTTATAAAACTCTGGAATCGAAAGGATTGAAGCCCATGAAAACGGTGGGCCTACCCTTCGACGCCGAACTGCACGAGTCTATCGCGCAATATCCAGCCCCGAGTCCTGAGCTGAAAGGCATGGTCGTGGACGAAGTCGAGAAGGGCTATTTTCTCAACGATAAGGTGATCCGCTACGCGAAGGTCGTAGTGGGAGTTTGAAAAAAAAGATGGCTACCAAAAGAGATTATTACGAAATACTGGGCGTGGATCGCAAGGCCGCAGTAGAGGACATCAAGAAAGCCTACCGCAAGTTGGCGATCAGGTTTCACCCCGACAAAAACCCCGACGACCCCACCGCCGAGGATAAATTTAAGGAAGCCGCCGAGGCGTACAGCGTCCTGAGTGACGAAAGCAAGCGTAGCCAGTACGACCGCTTTGGTCACCGTGGCGTGGGCAGTTCGGCCGGAGCCGGAGGTTTTGCCGGTGCCGGCGGCTTCACGATGGAAGACATCTTCTCGCAGTTTGGCGATATTTTCGGCGGCGGCGCGAGGGGCGGTGGCGGCAGTCCGTTTGGCGATATGTTTGGCGGCGGTGCCCGGCAGCGGCGCGGCTCGGACCTGCGCATCAAGCTGAAACTCGACCTGAACGAGGTTGCCAACGGCGCGGAAAAGAAAATAAAGGTAAAGCGCCACGTGGCCTGCGACGCCTGCGGTGGCAATGGGGCCAAGAACGGCACCGCACTCGAAACTTGCACCACCTGCCAGGGCAACGGTCAGGTACGCAAGGTGGTCAATACTATGCTGGGCCAAATGGTGTCGAGCAGCACCTGCCCAACCTGCCAGGGCGAGGGCAAAATCGTGACCGAGCGCTGCGATGTCTGCGCGGGTGAAGGTCGCCTGATGCAGGACGACCTCATCACGCTCAACATTCCGGGCGGTGTGGGCGAAGGAATGCAGTTGTCCATGTCGGGCAAGGGCAACGTGCCACAACGCGGCGGCGCGGCGGGTGATCTGCTGATTGTGATCGAGGAAGAGGAAAACGAAAACCTCAAGCGCGACGGCAACAACGTGGTATTCGATATGCACCTGAGTTTCGTGGACGCCGCCCTGGGTACGTCCACCGAAATCCCGACGATCGACGGCAAGGCCCGCATCACCATAGAACCCGGTACACAGGCCGGCAAAATCCTGCGCCTGAAAGGCAAAGGCATCAAAGACCTCAACGGCTACGGGCGCGGCGACCAGCTCGTCCACGTCAACGTCTGGACGCCGCAGCAACTATCCAACGACGAGCGCAGCACCTTGGAAGGTCTCCGCGACTCCCCCAACTTCCAGCCCAAACCCGGCAAAAATGAGAAGGGGTTCTTTGATAAGATGAAGGACTTTTTTCATTAAAGGATGTGTAATTGTTGGACTGTTGAACGGGGCCGCCCGCGCGGCGTGTAATTGATGTTGAATTGTTTAACTGTTGAACTGTACCGGGAAGCTCGCTTTGTTATTATTGGTTTAGCTGCCAAATTGTGTGAGAGAATTCATTTTTTGTCAGAATTCTACCCATACATCAATTAAACAAAAAACAGCAATTACACAATTCAACGATTCAACAACCTTATGGGGGAATTCACGATAAATAAAGAAAAAGTACTGCAAGCCCTCAGCACGGTCGAGGAGCCAGATTTGAAAAAAGATCTGGTGACGCTCGGCATGGTGCGCGACATCGAGGTGGGCGTCAACCAGGTGAGCTTCACCGTGGTGCTGACTACCCCGGCTTGTCCTTTGAAGGAACTGATAAAGTCCCGCTGCGTGGAGGCCATTCATTCGCAGTTGTCCGCCGACATTGACGTAACGGTCAACTTGACTTCTGACGTCACCTCCACGCGTGGCGGGGCCGTCGTCATTCCGGGCGTGAAAAACGTGATCGCCATTGCCTCGGGCAAGGGCGGCGTGGGCAAGTCCACCGTCACGGCCAACCTGGCGATGGCGCTGCACCGCTCCGGCGCAAAGGTGGGCATCATCGACGCCGATATTTACGGCCCGTCGATTCCCGTTATGTTCGGGGCCGAGGAAATGCAGCCGACCATTACGCCCAAAGATGGTAAAAACTACATCAACCCGATTCGGCAGTACGGCATCAAGCTGATTTCCATCGGTTTCCTCACGCCGCCCGACAGCGCGGTGGTGTGGCGCGGTCCGATGGCGAGTCAGGCGCTGAAGCAGTTTTTCGGCGATACGGATTGGGGCGAACTGGATTATTTGCTGATCGATCTGCCGCCCGGTACCAGCGACATTCACCTCACACTGGTGCAGACGGTTCCCGTGACGGGCGCGGTCATCGTGACCACGCCGCAGAAAGTGGCCATCGCCGACGCCAACAAGGGATTGGCGATGTTCCGGCAGCCGCAAATCAACGTCCCCGTGCTGGGCGTAATCGAAAATATGGCGTATTTCACCCCGGCGGAATTGCCTGACAAAAAGTATTTTATTTTTGGGGAAGGCGGTGGTAAGAAACTAGCCGAGCGTTACGAAGTGCCTTTTTTAGGCCAAATTCCCTTGGTACAAAGTATCCGCGAAGCGGGCGACGAAGGCCGTCCGGCGGTAATGACGACGGAAACGGTCGCGGCCGATGCCTTCCGCGCCGCCGCCGAGGCTTTGGCGCAGCAGGTTGCCATCCGTAATGCCAAAGTGGAGAAAACCAAAGTCGTCGAAATGCGGCAATAAGGGCATAAGTTTGATTTTCGGATAAAATAGTGCATTTTAGCGCATATTTTGAAATAATGGTCGTAGAAGAAAGAACAAGAATCGAAGGTTTGATCGAGCAGGCGCTCGATTCGGTGCGTCCGTACCTGGAAGCCGACGGCGGTAACGTCGTACTGTCCGAAGTGACCGACGACCTGATCGTCCGTCTGGAATTGGTCGGCTCCTGTCAAACCTGCCCCATGAATGCCATGACCTTCCGCGCTGGGTTGGAGGAGTCCATCCGCAAAGCCGTGCCTCACGTGCAGCGCGTTGAAGCCATTAATGTTCCTGCACTGGCTTCATAAGTTTTAGATCACAGAATTTCAAGGACTTCGCACAGAGTTTTTGGCTTTGCCAGCTACTTTCCCCGCTTTCTTTCCGATCCATCCTATTTAATTCAAAACACGACCCTTATCTTGCGGTCGTGTTTTTGTTTCTTGATTCGTGAGAAATCTGATGTGACAATCTCTTTCGCTTGGCTGCGAATAACTGGCACTCTCAACTCTCCATTCTCCACTCTCCACTAAATGAGAATCGGTATTTTTTTCGGCGGGCCTTCCCGCGAGCGTGAGATTTCTTTTGCCGGGGGCAAAACGGCTTACGAGCATCTCGACAAGCAGCTTTTTGAGGCTATTCCCATTTTTGTGGATAGCTTCGGTCGTTTCATCAGGGTGCAGCCGGAGGTTTTGTACAAAAAGGAAATCCGGGATTTTTTTCCTGCTCAAAATCAAGATGCTACCAGCTATCGCCTTTACGCTGAATCCTTTCCTGAGCTGGCCACGCAAGAGGTGGCAGCAGAAATCGGCGATTTGATACAACCTAAGGATTTCTCCCAACACTTCGATTTTGCTTTCCTGGCTATGCACGGGCCTGATTGTGAGGACGGCGCCATTCAGGGGTTGCTCGAATGGTACCGCATTCCGTACAGCGGGCCGGGCCTGATGGGTTCGGCGGTAGGTATCGACAAAATCCTGCAAAACGAAATGATTGCCCTGGCCAACGGGCAGGAGAAAAAGACCGGCGTGCTGCGCCATGAAGATTGGCAGACGCAGGATCGCCGGGCGATTTTTGAAAGAATTAAAAAAGAACTCGGCCTTCCGATTGTGTTGAAAGCGCCACATCAGGGTTCATCGATTGGCGTAGCCATCGTGCAGCAAGATGATTTTCAGGAATTTACAAAAGCCGTCAATCAATGTTTTTTTCAAGTAGAACTGGCATCGGATGATTGGACGAAACTTTCAGTCGTTGAAAAGAAAAACTGGGCGCAGCGCATCGCCAATCTTGATGAAGGAGTTGGTTTTCCGGTAGTGGCTGAAAATCAGACGTTTTACCATCCTGATTTATTGATCGAATTTCTCGATCAATCATTTGCCGAAAACGGTCAAGCAATAACCCTTTCCAGTAACAACGCCGAAGATCAGGTGTTGCTGGAAACCTTCGTGCGAGGCCAGGAATTTTCCTGCGGCTGCATTCAGTTGGCCGATGGCACGCCCTTCGCCCTGCCGCCGACAGAGGTCATCAAGGTCGTAGAGGTGTTCGATTTTAATTCAAAATACAAGCCCGGCGCGACCCGCAAGCGTATTCCGGTGGATACGACTTTGGAGAAAAACCAGGAAATCCGCGAGGTGATTGCCCTGGTGTTCGCACGTTTAGGCATCAACGTTTGCGCCCGCATCGACGGATTCCTGACGCCCGAGGGCGACATTCTGCTGCACGACCCGAATACCATTCCCGGCATGTCGCCGACTTCGCTCATTTTCAAGCAAATGGCCGAAATTGGTCTGAACGTGACGCAGTCACTGACGTACTTTATCCGCCAATCTATCCGCGAGCGCATTCGCACGGGGAAGGAAGTTTGGCAACTGCGGGCCTTGTTGACGGAACTGGATGCCGAAATAAAGGCGGGTGTGGAAGCCGACTTGCCGCGTAAAGGCATCTTGTTTGGCCCCGACGACGCGCAATATGCCGCCGCGCAGCGCGAGTTCGGCCTGATTAATGCGGCAGGAAAGTACCGGGCCGTTCCGGTTTTGAAAGTCAGCGAAGAGGAATATTATCGATTGCCCGTGCAACTCATGTTTAAGGAATACATGGAGGATATTTTGCGAGCTTGCCGTCAGGAGCGTGACCCCTTGCTGGTGCAGGCGTCGCAGGAAGGGGAGTCGGTGGCTGAATTTTACGCGGGTGAGGTCGATTTGGACGTTCGCAAGTGGAATTCTCTGGATGGGATTGGCGAAATAGAGATTAAAATTATATAAATAAAAATGGCCAACAGCGCAGAAAAAGTAAGACTCACTCTCCAAAGTGAAAACAGGGGCTGGAAGAAATGGGGACCCTACCTAACCGAACGGCAGTGGGGAACGGTGCGCGAGGATTACAGCCGCAACGGCGACGCCTGGAACTACATCACCCACGAAATGGCCCGCTCCAAAGCCTACCGTTGGGGCGAGGAGGGCATCGGTGGTTTTTCCGACAGCAAGCAGCACATTTGCCTTTCGTTTGCCTTCTGGAACCATAAGGACAAGTTACTCAAAGAGCGAATTTTTGGCCTGACCAATACCGAGGCCAACCACGGCGAAGATGTCAAGGATCTGTACTACTACCTCGACAGCACGCCCACGCACTCGTACATGAAGATGCTGTACAAGTACCCGCAGAATCTGTTCCCGTACGAGAAAATCCGGCAGGAAAACGCCCGGCGTGGCAAAACCGAACTGGAATACGAGATTACCGACACCGGAATCTTCGACAACGACGAGTACTTCGACATCTACATCGAATACGCCAAGGCAGATGAGGAAGACTTCATGATGCGCGTGACGGTGCATAATCGGGGGCCGAAAGACGCGCCGATTACGATTCTGCCGACCATTGCCTTCCGCAACACCTGGTCGTGGGGCTACCCTGATTTCGACTACAAACCCATGATGAACGGCGTGGGCAACCGCATCATCGAGGTCAACCACCGCAAGCACGGCAAGTTCAACTATTACCTCGATAACCCGGACGAGATTCTGTTTTGCGAAAACGAAACGAACTTTAAGAAACTGTACGGCACGCCCAACGTCTCGCCCTACCCCAAGGACGGCATCAATGATTTCGTCGTGAGTGGACGTAAGGCCAAAACGGTGAACCCCAACCAGATAGGTACCAAGGCGTCGGGCAAGTTCTCGCGCATAGTCAAGGCGGGCGGGAGCGTTTCGGTCAGGATGCGGTTGGTGAACCACAGCATTTCGGAGCCGTTCGGGGGTTTCGACGATATGTTCGATAAGCGCATCCGCGAGGCCGACGAGTTCTACGGCGAAATCCAGCGCGATGTCAAGGATCCTGAATTGCTTTCTATCCAACGGCAAGCCTACGCGGGCATGATGTGGAACAAGCAGTTTTACTACTACAATGTCTATGAATGGCTGAAAGGCGACCCGGCGCACCCGAGTCCCGCGCCCGCCCGCAAGTGGGGCCGCAATTCGGGTTGGAAGCATCTCTACGCCGCCAATCTGATTTCAATGCCCGACAAGTGGGAGTACCCTTGGTTCGCGGCCTGGGATTCGGCCTTTCACTGCATTCCGCTGGCCCGCATCGACGCCGATTTTGCCAAGCGGCAGTTGGAAATCCTGCTCCGCGAGTATTATATGCACCCCAATGGGCAGATTCCCGCTTACGAGTGGAATTTCTCGGACGTAAATCCACCCGTTCATGCCTGGGCCACCTGGAAGGTCTATGAGATCGACCGCGAGCAGAACGATGGGGTAGGGGACGTGGCATTTTTGGAAAAAATATTCCACAAACTCCTGTTAAACTTCACCTGGTGGGTTAACCAAAAGGACGATACGGGCAACAACATTTTCAGCGGAGGTTTCCTGGGCCTGGACAACATCGGCGTGTTCGACCGCTCCACGCCCATGCCCTTCGGCGGCAAACTGGAACAGGCCGATGCCACGGGCTGGATGGCCATGTACACGCTAAATATGCTGAGGATTTCGGTGGAAATTTCGCTGAAACAGCCTGTATATCAGGATATGGCCTCGAAATTTTTCGAGCATTTTCTCTACATCGCCGGGGCGATGGAGGCGATGGGCGACAAGCATTCCACGATCAAGCTATGGGACGAGGAGGATCAGTTTTACTACGACGTCATCCACATCCCCAACGGCCAGAGCATTCTGCTGAAGGTGCGCTCCATCGTGGGGCTGATTCCGCTGTTTGCGGTCGAGATTCTGGATCCGCAGATGCTGGAAAAAATGCCCATTTTTAAGCGGCGCGTGGAGTGGGTGCTGGCCAACCGCCCCGACTTGGCACGGTTGATTTCGCGCTGGTTCGAGTCGGGCAAGGGCGAAAACCGCCTGTTGGCCATTCTGCGCGGCCACCGCATGAAGATGATCCTGAAACGGATGCTGGATGCCCAGGAGTTTCTGTCAGATTACGGTATAAGAGCCATGTCGAAATTTCACGAGGAGAATCCTTACAAGTTCTACATCAACGGCGAGGTGCTGCAGGTAGGCTACACGCCGGCCGAGGCCCTGACCGACATCATGGGTGGTAACTCCAACTGGCGCGGGCCGATCTGGTTCCCGCTGAATTTCCTGATATTCGACTCGTTGATGAAGTTCCACTCGTATTACGGCGACGACTACGAGGTGGAGTACCCGACCAACTCGGGCAATCTGGTGAAAATCGACGAAGTGGCCGTGGCCCTCGGCGAGCGTCTGATCGGCATTTTCAAAAAAGACCAAAACGACCGTCGCGCCGTGTACGGCGATAACGAAAAGATGCAAACCGACCCTCATTTTCGCGACCATATTTTGTTTTACGAATACTTCCACGGCGATAATGGCCGGGGCTGTGGCGCCGAACACCAAACCGGCTGGACGGGCCTGGTGGCCGAACTTATCCTGAAGACCTGCCAAATCAAAGCAAAAGCCGCCGCTACTTCCCAAAAAGAAAACGAGCAGGAATTGATGAATTTAGTGGTGGATAAAGGGTGAGAATTGGCGAGATATAGACTTTAATTTTCATTCATCACTCATCACTCATCATTAAAGAAATGGCAGTGCAACTCGAAGAAAACGTAGAAAAGAAAGTAAATTCTTGGCTGGAAGGAAATTACGACAAAGACACCAAGGCTGCGATTCAAAAACTGATCGACGACGGCAGCACCACCGAATTGACCGACGCCTTTTACAAGGATTTGGAATTCGGCACAGGCGGTCTGCGCGGGCTAATCGGCATCGGCTCCAACCGCATGAGCCGCTACACGGTGGGCAAAGCCACGCAGGGACTGGCGAATTATTTGAACAAAAACTTTCCCGACGACGAAATCAAGGTTGCCATTGCCTACGACTGCCGGATCAAATCCGACGAGTTTTCGCAGATCATCGCCGATATTTTTTCGGCCAATGGCATTACCGTGTATCTCTTCGACTCGTTGCGCCCTACGCCGGAGCTATCCTTTGCCATTCGTGAACTCGGCTGTCAGAGCGGCGTCGTCGTCACGGCTTCACATAATCCCAAGGAATACAACGGCTATAAGGCGTATTGGGTGGACGGCTCACAAGTGGTGGCTCCGCACGACAGCAACATCATCGACGAGGTGAACGCTATCGGTTCGGTAGGGGAAATTAAGTTCGAGGGCAATCCCGAACTCATTCATAGCATCGGCGAGGAAATCGACAAAAAGTACATCGATCATATTTTGTCGCTGTCGATTTCTAAGGAGGCGATTGAAAATCAGAAAGACATCAAGATTGTTTTCACGCCCATTCACGGCACGGGCGTGATGCTGGTACCGCGCGTTTTAAAAGAAATGGGTTTCACCAACGTGACAGTGATCGAAGAACAGGCTGAACCCAACGGCAACGGCCAGTTTCCGACGGTGGTGTATCCCAATCCCGAAGAGAGTGAGGCGATGAGCCTGGCCCTGGAAAAGGCGAAGGAAATCGACGCCGACCTCATTATGGGCACCGACCCCGACGCTGACCGCGTGGGCATCGGAGCCAAGAACCACCACGGCGAACTGCAACTGCTGAACGGCAACCAAACCGCCAGCCTGCTGATTTACTACCTGCTTTCGGCCTGGAAGGAGGCGGGTAAACTGACGGGTAACCAGTTCATTTGCAAGACGATCGTGACCACCGACCTGATCGACAACATGGCCGACGGCTTCGGGGTGAAGTGCTACAACACCCTGACGGGCTTCAAGTACATCGCCCAGGTGATTCGCGAGAAGGAAGGACTGGAAGAATTCATCGGGGGGGGAGAGGAAAGCTACGGGTACCTGATCGGCGACGCCGTGCGTGATAAGGATGCTATTGCTTCCTGCGCCATTGTGGCCGAGCTAACCGCCTACGCCAGGGACAAGGGACTGAGCTTGTTCGATATGCTTATGGAAATCTATAAGCAGTATGGCTTCTACTACGAAGGGCTGATTTCGATTACCAAGAAAGGGAAAAGCGGGGCCGAGGAAATC
>JBBSKK010000029.1:0-13782 GCA_038256395.1 Cytophagales bacterium
AACGACCCCGACAGCATTTTCCTGCCCGCACCCAAGCCGCGCCTGCACGAACTGATGCTGCTGGAATCCGCCAAGAAATCTGGCATCCCCATTTATCCCAATCGTCTCTCCATCCTCACCAAGCCCATCAATAACGAGCGGGGTTCTTGCTTTTACTGCCACCAGTGCAACCGAGGGTGTCAGGCGTATGCTGATTTCTCGGCCTCATCGGTATTAGTGATTCCCGCCGTAAAAACCGGAAACGTCACCCTAACAACTAACGCGATGGTGCGTGAAGTATTGACTGACCAAAACACGGGCATGGCCACGGGTGTCTCTTACGTGGATCGCGAAACACTGACCGAACACATTGTGAAGGGCAAGGTGGTGGTGCTGGCGGCAAGTGCCTGCGAATCGGCGCGTTTGCTACTAAACTCTAAATCGACCCGTCACCCTAACGGCTTGGCTAATAGCAGTGATGTCGTGGGCAAGTACCTGCACGACTCGACGGGGGCCTCCCGCGGTGCCTTCATCCCCAAACTTATGGATCGCAAGCGCTACAACGAAGACGGCGTGGGTGGAGCGCATATTTACTCACCCTGGTGGCTCGACAACAAGAAACTGGACTTCCCGCGCGGGTACCACATCGAATACGGTGGCGGCATGGGCATGCCCGGCTACGGATTCGGCTGGGGCATGGAAAACACCAATGGCAAGTACCCCGGTGCCGACGGAAAAATGAAGGAAGCAGGCGGCTACGGTGCCTCTTTGAAGGACGATTACCGTCGTTTTTATGGTGCCTATATCGGTATGTCGGGGCGAGGCGAGGCCGTAGCTTCCGCTGACAACTACTGCGAGATCGACCCCAACACGGTGGACAAGTTCGGTATTCCGGTGCTTCGGTTTAGCTACAAGTGGTCGGATTACGAAATCAAGCAGGCCAAGCATATGCAGGATACTTTCGAGCAAATAATCGACTCCATGGGTGGCGTCGCTTCCGGCAACAAGCCGGGGGCCGACAGCAATTACGGCCTAGCTGCACCGGGGCGCATTATTCACGAGGTAGGCACAACCCGCATGGGTAGCGACCCCAAGTCCTCGGCCCTGAACGCGCACAACCAGGCCCACGACGCTAAAAACGTCTTTGTTGTCGATGGAGGCGCTTTTGTGTCGCAGGCCGACAAGAATCCCACTTGGACCATTTTGGCCCTATCGTGGCGGGCTTCGGATTACATTATCGACCAGGTGAAGAAGAAAAATATATAAATGGCCGAGCGGCAAAGCTGCTTCGCCGTTTGTTTTTCAATCTTAAAATAAAACAACATGAAACGTAGAGATTCTTTAAAAGCCCTCACCCTAAGTTCATTCGGGGTGGCAGCCCTCAACCCGCAGGAAATACTGGCTGAGCGCCGCGAAATGGACAAAGCCATGAAAACGCCTCCTGCCGAGGTTGGTTTTGGTCGCACCGAGGAGGAGGCCATTCACGACGCCAGGCTGTTGGCGGAAAAGTACTTTACCGATAAGGAACTAGCTACGCTGGCGGTACTTTCGGACATCATCATTCCCAAAGACAGCAAGTCTGGGAGCGCCTCGGAGTCGGGCGTCCCACAGTTCATCGAGTTCATGGTCAAAGACCAACCCTACTGGCAAACTCCCTTTCGGGGCGGGTTGCAGTGGCTGGATCGGGAATCAGCCAAGCGTTTTGGCGGCAAGGTCTTTACTGCTCTGAGTAAAGAGCAGCGGCTGCAAATCGTGGATGATATTGCCTATCCCGAAAAGGCCAAGCCGGAAATGAGCCAAGGAGTGGCGTTTTTCAATAATATGCGCAACTTTACGGCTACCGGGTTCTTTTCCAGCAAAATGGGTATCGAGGATATTGGCTACATGGGGAACCGCCCCAACGTCTGGGACGGCGTTCCTACCGATGTGCTGGCGAAATACAATGTGAGTTACGAGGGAAAATAACCTATTGATAATCAAATACTTTAAAGCGGTGATGTAAAAATCTCCGCTTTTTTTATTTATTTTTGGGTGAATATCCAATTTGAATGATAGGATGGAGCGACGGAGGATTATTTTACTGGTAGTAATGAGCCTGATGCTCGTCTGGGTCGCAATGCTCAGTACACATTTATGGGCGCAATGCCCAAATTCTATTCCCAATCTCAGCACCTACGGAACGGGGTTCTTTCAAGTCAAGAAAATCAGCAGTACCTGCCTGCCTCTCACAGTCGATGTGGGCGTGGCGAAGTTCGGAGCCACGAATGTCCAAACTATCTTCGACTATCGGGGTGGCCCAATCCGGGCCGACAGCCTCACGACCGACTCGATCCGCACTTACACCAAGCCAGGTGTTTACACCATCGTGCAGTTTTCCGAGAAGAACGGCGTGAAGCTGATCAGTTGCCCCAAAGTTTACGTCTATGACACCATAGCCCCGAAGGTTCGGTTAGTGGCCTGCGGCAGTACCACGGTTAAAATCGTGTTTGACGAAAATCAGCCCGCCGCTTACGATTCGCACTGGATATCCTGGGGCGACGGTAACATCGAGCAATTGTTCCCGCGTCTGAAAGCAGTCAGCCACACCTATGCTACTGCTGGACCACGCATGATTACGGTGTGGGGAACCATCAACCCGAACCTTTGCAAGAGTAACGAGCTGATTCTGAATTACAACCCCGCTGCTACCACGGTTGCCAAGCCAGCCATTTCTGAATTCAAAATGCTGGCGATGGACAGCGGAGAAATTGCCATCAAAAATTCCTCTAATGTCGAGTTGCTATTATACCGCAAGTCGGGCAGTGGCGACTGGGAAAGCACTGGACGCACCGTGTCAAAGGACAATCAGCAGCTGAAAGTATTTATAGACTCGCTTGCCGTGATTTGCTTCCGACTCCAGTCAACCGATACCTGCCTGGCTGAAAGTGTCAAATCCGAGCCCGTCTGCTCGGGGAATTTGAAGTTGAATGGTCTGGAAAAATCCAATGATTTAACCTGGAACGCCTCGCTCATGGTGCCAGGTGCTAAGGTTTCCATCAAGAAAGATAGCAATCCCTGGCGGGAAGTCACGGCGCAGGGAGAAAATGGCAGCTCGAAAGACGAAGACCTGACCTGTGGCCGGGAACACTGCTACCAGCTTTTAATCACAAACGCAAACAGCCGTTTCCTTTCTCTGCCCATTTGTCGCCGCACGCCTGCTTCCTTCTGTGGGGCTGAGACACCGCTTTTTATCCCTGACGCCTTCTCGCCCAATGGCGATGGAATCAACGACTTATTCGAGATCAAAGGCGAAGGCGCCGCCGATTATGAACTCACCGTGTTTAGTTCGTGGGGAACGGTGGTTTTCCACAGCCTGAGCATAACCCAAAGCTGGGATGGCAAGCTGGACGGGAATGCCCTCCCACCCGGCTTTTATGCCTACAAAATTAAAATTGGCGCGAAAGATTCCAGCTTTATCAAGGTGGGATCGGTGTTGGTTTTGAAATAAAAAAGCCCCCTGAAACAAATCAGGGGGCTTTTCAAAAAATATGGCGAAAGTGCTTATGCCAAAACTCCCTCGTACAACGCCTCGCGCTGCGTCTTTACGTAGTCATCCTTGATGAACTCGTCGTAGGTCATCAGTTTGTCGATCATCCCCTTCGGCCCAATCTCGATCACGCGGTTGGCGACGGTCTGGATGAACTGGTGGTCATGGGAGTAGAACAGCACGTTACCGGGAAAATCCATGAGGCCGTTGTTCAGGGCGGTGATAGATTCCAAATCTAGGTGGTTAGTGGGGTCATCCATCAGTAGCACGTTGGAGCCAGAAAGCATCATCCGCGACAACATGCACCGTACTTTTTCGCCCCCCGAAAGCACCCCGGCCTTCTTCAGTGATTCCTCGCCGCTGAACAGCATTCGTCCCAGGAAACCACGGATGAAACTTTCGTCCTTCTCATCGGAATACTGCCGCAGCCAATCCACGAGATTGAGATCCACGTCGAAAAATTCGTTGGGGTCTTTGGGGAAATAGCTCTTGGTAATCGTCACGCCCCAAGTGAAGCTACCGGAATCGGCTTTGTCCTCACCCATTAAAATATCGAACAAAGTAGTGATTGACTGCATATTACGGCCTACGAAAGCAATCTTGTCGTCTTTGTTCACCGCAAAACTCAAATTCTCGAACAGGTAGCTTCCGTCTTCGGCGCGTTTGGTAAGGCCCTCTACACGCAGCATCTGGTCGCCCACTTCACGATCGGGTTTGAAGGCAACGTAAGGGTACTTGCGGGAAGACGGCTTGATATCATCCACGGTGATTTTTTCCAAAAGCTTCTGCCGAGAGGTGGCTTGCTTGGACTTGGAGGCGTTGGCGCTGAAGCGGCGGATGAATTCTTCCAACTCTTTCCGCTTGTCCTCCGCCTTCTTGTTGGAGTCCTGCTTTTGCTTCATTGCCAGTTGACTCGACTCGTACCAGAAAGAATAGTTTCCGGTGTAAAGCTGCACCTTGCTGAAATCGATGTCCACGACGTGGGTCGTGACCTGGTCGAGGAAGTGACGGTCGTGCGAGACGACGATGACCGTGTTCTTGAAATCAGCCAGGAAATTTTCCAGCCACATGACGGTATCCACGTCCAAGTTGTTGGTTGGCTCGTCGAGCAGTAGTACGTCGGGGTTGCCAAACAGCGCTTGCGCCAGCAGCACCCGCACCTTGTCGCTGCCGTTGAGATCGCGCATCATGGTTTGGTGCATATCCTCGGGAATCGACAGGCCGCTCAGTAGTTGAGCCGCCTCGGTTTCGGCCTCCCAACCATTTAGGTCGGCAAACTCGGCTTCGAGATCGCCCGCCCTCACGCCGTCCTCGTCGGTAAAATCTTCCTTGGCGTAGATGGCGTCGCGTTCCTTCATCACCTCGTAGAGCCGCTTATGACCGAGGATTACAGCATCCATCACGGTATAGTCGTCGTAGGCAAACTGATCCTGCGTTAGCACGGCAAGGCGCTCACCGGGATTCAGGCTCACGCTGCCCGTCTGGGACTCAATCTCACCCGACAGAATTTTCAGGAGCGTGGACTTACCCGCGCCGTTGGCCCCGATCACGCCGTAGCAGTTGCCGGGGGCGAATTTAATATTTACTTCGTCAAAAAGAATTCTTTTTCCGTACCGCAGCGATACGTTCTGAACTGTAAGCATTTATAAATTGAATTTTTTTGTGATTTTCAAACGCAAATTTACTAAAAAACTATCCAGTAAATAAACAGCCATTTAGTATTCTGGTTCCGTAAAGCAAATATTATCACCCAAATAAAAAGACAGGCCGACGAAATCGGCCTGTCTTTGCAAAAATTGGTATTTAGCACTAAATCAAGGTATAACCCGAATGGTGTGGGCACCCCGTTCGACGCTGATGCGGGCGTTTTGTTTTGCCAGCGCGGGCGTAGCGCCCTTGGTCACCGACCAGAACTCGATGCCTCCCGTGCGGCTTCCGTAGTCTAGATACTCGTAAACGGCCACCGCAAGGTTGGAACCGTCCTTGTCGAAGACTACGCTCTGCGGCAGGATGCCGGGGAAAGGGTAGTCGGCCACTTTGGTAAGCGCCCCGTCGGCCAGGCTGTATAAAGTCAGAGAGCTCGACGTACCCGCGCCGTCCTCGGTCCAGGGCATGGCACTCTTGCCGGAGTTAGCCACCACGACCATCGAGCCGTCGGGGCTGATGGCGAACGCGCCGGGATTGGTACCCACGGGCGTAGAGCTGGTAATCTTGTGTTCACCGCCCGTCAGGGAGAACTCTACTACGTGCAGCGCACCGGCGCCAGTGGCTTTGCCCATCGCGCCTTTGGTGTCCATCACATAGTAGTACTTGCCATCTTCGGAGAATCTACCGACCGTCGGGTTATCGCCTACTTTGAGCGGCTTCCCCAACTTCTCGATATTCTTCAATTTAGCGCCATCACGAAGCACTTTGTACAAGGCAACCTCCTTAGTACCTTCCAGGGTTACAGCCAGGAAGTTGCCCGTGGGATGCCAGCTCAAATCGATAATATTATTTTCACCTTCTAACTCTGCTGGCAGAGCGAGAAAACGGGTGGGTTTACCTGAATCGTCGGTTTCCAAAAACACCAGTTCCTTACCCGCATCGCGGGTCGAAACCATCAACTCATTGTTTTTGTAGATGTCGATGGCCGTAGGGTTTTTGCCCACTGCAAAGCCAAAGTTAACTTTCGGCTTGGCGAAATTGACGATATCGACGACATAAAGTTTTTGGCCATCGGGAAAACCTACCATCGCATCGGGGTAGTCGTTCACCGTTTCGCCGGGAGCGCCGCGCGATTCCAGCACGAAAGCCAGACCGCCCGTTTTGGGTACGGCCATGCTTTTGGAGTAGGTAAGTGTGGAGTTGGGGACGACAATTTCGCCGATAGAGACACCGCCGCGCTCGAGCGGGAATTTAATGGAAGTCAATTTGTCCTTGACGGTATTGTCACGCAAGAGTTTGCCATCTACCAAAGCAGAAGCCGCCATGTCCGCGTCGGAAATAGCCACCATGCCCCGGGCATTGAATGATATGGATGGGGATTGAGCCAGCGCGGGGAAAGTTCCCATAGCCGCCAGCCCGGCAAACATTACTAGTTTTTTCATTCTTGGGTAAGTCATTTTGTGATAAATGGTACTAAATAAAGGTTTTTTTGATTTTAATTCTTTCAAAAGAAACCTTGTGATCGAAAAACGACCACAAGGTTTAGAATTCTATCCGCAATATAGGGCAAATTAAAGAATCTGCCAAAGTTAATCCAACTTCATATCCCAGCGTTCCGTTTCTGCATCCTACAATCTTTTACTGTTGTGGACGGCCTTTAGACACGCCAAAGTAGCCGTTTGAGATCATGAGGCCAAGCGGCCGAATTTTCCTAGATGGTTTATCTCCAAAAATAAAACCCCGGCAGCTTTCGCTAACGGGGCAATAAAATTTCCTGGGTAGAATATCAGGCGGCTGACAAAGATTTGACGAACTTGGAAAGTTTCGACTTCTGGTTGTTAGCCTTATTCTTATGAATGACGTTCTTTTTGGCCAAACGATCCAACATGGACGATACCGTTTTATAGACCTCACGGGCAGCTTCGGGATCAGTCGTATCGCGCAATTTGCGGATGTAGGTACGGGTGGTTTTGTGCTGGTAGCGGTTTCTCAAACGCTTGGTTTCGTTGGCGCGAATTCTCTTTAATGCCGATTTATGATTTGCCATTTGGTCTTGGTGTTGTTACTTTTCTAAAAACATCTGCAAAAGTAAGGAGAAATGTCTTGTTTGGCAACAGAATGCTGAGTTTAAAGTTTAAAGTTTAAAGTTTAAAGTTTTATTTACCTGTCAATCAGTATTTTATTATCAAATATTTCAAGCCTATTCCTCCGAATTAATATATCCAGCTGCCTATCTATGAGAATTCAGGTACTCGGCCAGGCGGGTTTCGAGTTCTTCGGTGGAGATGTTGGGGATCAGCTTACCTTCCAGGGCCAGGGAAATTCTGCCGGTTTGTTCAGAAATGACGACCACGGCGGCGTCGGTGGTTTCGCTCATGCCCAGGGCGGCGCGGTGGCGGAAACCCATTGAAGTTGGCACGTCGATACCATCGGCCACGGGCAGAATACAGCGGGCGGCGGCAATTCGGCCATTGGCCACTATTATGGCTCCTTCGTGGAGGGCGCTGTATTGATTAAAAATAGAGATGATGAGCGGTTTCGAAATTGCCGCGTCGAGCGGTTCACCCGTTTGCACAAACTTTTCCAGTCCGTCCTGTTTCTTAATCACAACGATGGCGCCGTTGAAGTCGGCAGCAATGTTCCGGCAGGCGTCGGCAACTTTCTTTAATTGCTCGGTTTGACCGTTCGTTTCGGGTTCGCCCAGGAAGGCGTTGAAAAAACGGTTGTTGGTAAAAGCGGTGGATTTGCCAATCATCAGTAGAAAGCGACGGATTTCCTGCTGGAAAATCACGATGAGCGCAATAGCCCCTACGCCCATAAAGTATTGCAGAATGGTAGTCAGTAATTCCAGTCGCAAACCCTTGACAATTAGATAAAAGACATACACAAAAATACAGCCCAGAAACACCCGGCTGGCGATGCTGCCCTTTACCAAATAATAGACCTGGTAGAGTAGAAACGCTACGAGCGTGATGTCGAGCAAATCGGTCCATTCGACCGTCAGGAAGCCAATGCGCATACTTTCAAATCCAGTTTTCGGGCAAAATTAGCTAATTTTCAGTCGTCTTGCGTGGTTAACGTCCACAGTCTTATGGTCTCGACGGCTTCTTTTACATCATGGACGCGCAGAATACTTGCGCCCTTTTGTAAAGCGAACATGTTCAAGGCGGTAGTACCATTGAGGGCTTCGGATGGACTTACGTTCAAGCTACGCCAGATCATGGATTTGCGAGACAAGCCGACCAGTAAAGGAGCATTCAATTCCCGGAAATGCTCGAGGCTATTCAACAGCTCGAAGTTTTGCGATACATTCTTGGCGAAGCCAAATCCCGGATCGACCATTACGTTGTCTACGCCCAACGAGCGTAACTGAGCTAGTTTTTTGGCTAATTCTTGTATAATGTCCTGCACTAAATGCTGGTAATGATTTTCTTGGGTCATCGTCTGAGGTGTCCCTCGCATGTGCATCAGTATATATGGTACACCCACCTCTGCGATGGTCTCAAACATTCCCTCGTCCAGATTGCCGCCTGATACATCGTTTATTATGGTCGCTCCCGCTTGCACGGCCTTCCGAGCTACCTCGCTGCGAAAAGTGTCGATTGAGATGGTCACGTCTGGAAAATTATCGATTAGGGCTTCTATCACCGGAAGGACGCGGTCGCATTCTCCCCCCTCCGATATTTCTGCCGCTCCGGGCCGGGTTGAGTAGCCTCCCACATCGAGCATAGCCGCGCCATCGGCCAACATTTGGCCCGCTTTTTGAACTATTTCATCCGAATTGGGCTGAAAACGGCTGCCCCCGTAGAAGGAATCGGGCGTGATGTTTAGGATTCCCATCACGGCGGGCGTACTCAAGTCGACCAATCGGCCCGCCACGTTGAGCGTTTTCTTCTTAAATTGCGACGTTAAAGAAACTATTGGCTTTCGGCGGTCGGCCATCGGCATTTCTGATTAAAGTGAAACTTCCATATTTCTCGCTTCCCACATTGAAACCAACTGAGACTGAATACGAAGAAGTAATGGCAAATTGCCGTAATCTTTTTATTGAAAAAAACGAAGACTATGGCACTTCGTGGCGGATTTTGCGGCTGCCCTCCATTACGGATCAAATTTTTATCAAAGCCCAGCGCATTCGCACAATTCAGGATAAAGGTAGCCAAAAAGTGGAAGACGGAATCACGGAGGAGTTCGTCGGAATCATCAATTATTGTGTCATGGCCCTGATTCAGATTACTTTGCAGGGCGCAAACGCTGCAATTGACCTCGGAAAACTCACCAACCTGTACGACGGTCAAATCGAGGAGGTCAAAGAACTGCTTTTTAACAAAAATCACGACTACGGCGAAGCTTGGCGCGAAATGCGAGTCAGTTCCATGACTGACATCATCTTGATGAAATTACTGAGAATCAAGCAAATTGAGGATAACCAGGGCATTACGCTGGTTTCCGAAGGCGTCAAATCCGGCTACCAGGACATTATTAATTACGCTGTCTTCTGCCTCATAAAATCTAACGGACTAACAACCAACTAACTGTGCGGTCGGACAGGCGTTCTTTTGGATCTATATGTTCGCCAAATCGCAGCCATAAACACTTTTGCCCCGAGGGCTGGCGCGCGCCGGGCGAACAAGTAGGTTTGCCCCTACAAGAGATTGGATCAACAAGCTGAGACACACCAAAAAAATCAAACATTTAAAATATGAAAATTGCTGCCCAAATTGCCAAAGTCATCGTTGGCGTTCTGTTTATTTTTTCGGGACTGATCAAATTGAACGATCCGGTTGGTACCGCTATTAAACTGGAAGAGTATTTTGAGGTATTTGCCCAGGATTTGCCCGCGCTGCATGACTTTTTTATGGCGCTGGTTCCTTTCGCGCTGTATTTTTCGGTAATTCTCTGCGTAGCGGAGGTGGTTTTGGGTGTGGCTCTTCTAGTGAGTTATAAGCCCAAATCCACCTCCTGGCTCTTGCTGATTACCATCGTTTTCTTCACTTTTCTTACCTTTTATTCAGCTTACTTCAATCGCGTCACCGACTGCGGCTGTTTTGGCGACGCCATTAAGTTGAAACCCTGGACGTCGTTTAGTAAGGATGTCTTCTTGCTGGTACTAATTGTATTTATTTTATATAACAGAAAGAAATTTCGCCCCATGCCGACAGGCATGATCGTAGCCGTGGCGACGGTGGCCTCGGTGGGCGTTGCCTTTTACGCCATCCGGCACCTGCCGATTTTCGACCTACTGCCCTACCGCGTCGGGGCGAGTATTCCCGAACAAATGAAGCCGTCGGAGGAAATGCGGTACAAGTACATTTTCGAGCAGGACGGCCAGGAAGTGGAATACGAGAAATTCCCGACCGATACCACGCTGCAATTCAAAGAAATGGTGCTGCTCAACGAAAACGCCAAGCCCAAGATCACCGACTACCGTGCCTGGAACGACGAGGGCGATTTTACGCAGCAAACCTTCCAGGGAAACAAGCTATTTATCATCGTTAAAAACCTGAACGACATTAATGTGGCGGCCTTTCCGGAGATTCGCAAGCTAGTAAACGACTTGAAAGTCAAGGATGTAGAGCCAATCATCCTGACTTCGGCCAGTAGTGGTGAAATGGACGAATTCCTGAAAGCGCAGCAACTGCCCCTTCCCTACTACTACGCCGACGCCACGGTTTTGAAGACGATTTCGCGCTCTAATCCGGGTCTTTGGCTGTTGGAAAACGGCGTCGTGCGCGGCAAGTGGCACTACAACGATACGCCGGACGCCGAAACCGTCATGAGCAAACTATGAAAAACATCTTTCTGGTAGGAATGCCGTCCTCGGGCAAGTCGACGCTGGGTCGGAGACTGGCGCGGGCGCTGGGTCTGATATTTGTCGATCTCGACAAAGCGATTGTCCGCGACCAGCGGATGAAAATCCCGGAAATATTCCGGGAAAAAGGGCAGGATTTTTTCCGGGAACTGGAAGCCAGGATGCTACGAGAAACTCTTTATTTTGCCGAGGAACCTGTTCTCATCGCCACGGGTGGTGGAACTCCCTGTTACTACAAGAATATGGATTATATCAAGGCCAACGGGCTGAGTATTTTCCTGAACGTAGCCCCGTCTGAGCTCGCCTCCCGCATACTCAACCACGACAAAGACGACCGCCCACTGCTTTCTCGCATCAAGGCCGAGGATTTGGAAGCGAGACTTTCCGAGGGGCTTGCCGATCGGCTACCTTTCTACTCGCAGGCCGACCTTACGATTTCGGATAAAACAAGTGTTCAGGAAATTGTGGCACTGATTCGCCCATCGCTATAATAAAAGCGTGGCCGGAAATATGATTCCCGGCCACGCTTTCTTATTCTCTTCCAAGAATTTCTAGAAAAATGTTCCCAGCGTAATCAGGACATTGACCGATCGGCTGGATATTTTTGCCGAGCCGTAATCGCCCTGATTACTCAACACATAAGGTGTGTAGGCCGACTTGGAAGTGTTATAAATCCCCGTCACATCGGCAAAAAAGCGGTCATTGCGGAAGCCGATCCCCCCCGAGTAAAGCAGTTTGCTGCGGTTAATGCCGTCGAGTTTCACCCGATATGGATCGCCCAGGTAAGCAATTCCGGCGCGGGCGCGGAAACTCCCGGCTCGGTATTCGCCGCCCACCCGCACATTGATACCGCTGGTGTAGGTATCTTCAATATCCCCTTTGTTATTCTGCCGGAAGGTGGAATTATCACTGGCGTTCAGCGTACTGGTGCTAACCCGCATCCCCCGATAACCTACGTACTCGACGGTTCCTGTTAAAAATCCGTTCTCGCCAAAAAAGTAAGTAGCGCCGCCCGAAGCACGCAAAGGGCTTTGGATGGTATACTCGAAGTCGTTAGGCTGTTTGCCTACGCTCGTTACATCCGGCACGAAGAAAATGGGCTTACCGTTGCCGTCCGTTTGGGGAATGCCGATAATGTCGGCATTGACCAGTTCGTTAAATGTTTCCCTTACATTCATGAAAGTGGGCGAGGTAATGGAAGCGCCAATCTGCAACTCGGGCGTGGCTTTATAAATGACTCCCAAAGTGGCATTGACGCCATTCCCGGTAACATTAAGGTCTTCCGAGTGCGTTGAGCTGCGGATCACTTTGGCATTTACGTACTGGTCATCCAGCGTTGAGTTATAGTCGTACCGGATACGGTTGAAACCAACAGATGCACCGATATATACTTTGTCATTGTAGTTTCCCGCGTAGGCTACCGTCCACTGGGTGTGCGCCCCCGTCGATTCAAAGCTGCCGGTCTGATCGGTTGGGTTATTGCGATCGTAGCGGACATAAGGCGGCCCTACGGCGGTACTTGGGTTAATCATGTACAACTGGTAGTAAGCACCGGGCAAGGTGAGGGCTTGGTTACTTTGGGAATCAAATTCCTTATCGAGCGCATCGGCGGAAATGTTACGGCGGTTGGCGTCCTCGACCGCTGCATCCACGTAGGCCGAGCGCTCATTCCGTCCAGAATAAGAAAACAGATTCTGAAACGACTGCTGGCGAGTGTAGGAAATCCCGATCGAACTGCGCTTCCAGTTGCTGTTGTAGCGGTTGGGGCTTCCCGCAATGATCAGAGAAGCCTGCGTGAGGTTTGGATTCGTTTTGCCATCTGACTGAACCCTACCCAAATAAGTGGTTTCCGTGTTTAGATTGCGGAAGGCAGGACTGATGCTCAACTCCGAGCGATTGTAGAATCCCAGCCCGGCGGGGTTGCCGCTGATAGTACTGGCGTCGCCGCCCAAAGCAGCGTGGTTGCCGCCGACACCCTGAAAGCGGGCGGTACCGGTTTGGTTGATTTCTGAAAAGCGGAAGGCATCCGCCGCGTATTGGCCTTGGGAGGGATAAGTCAGCAGCAGCGAGGCGCCAGCCAGTATACTTAGCTTTATGATTCTCATGTTGTGGTTTGGCTAATAGTGAAAAACTGAGGTAATTATTTAACGAAAGACCCCGCAAAAACAATCGTTTGCAGGGTCTTTTTTACTTCAAAAAATCATACCAAATGGAATCCCAAAGACAATCATCGTGGTCCCCGCGAACGCGGAGTGCTGGAAGAACTCGATGAAGGGCTGGGCGAACTCACGCTCCCCCGGCTGCTCGAACCGCTGTTATAAGTGGGCGTTGAGTTCGAGCGGCTAGGTGCTTCGTAAGTTGACCGGGCCGGCGCCTGATAGGTAGAATTGCTATTGCCCCGGCTGGAATTATAGGTGGGGCTACTCTGATAAGTCCGGGAAGAGCGGCTGTTGTTTCCTGAATTATAAGTGCTGCTTGAACTTGAGCGCGGCGCTGAGTAGTAAGGCGTCTCACTCGTGGTGCTGCTTCTGGCGTTCCGGCTGGAATTAGCTTCCGAACTTGTCCGGCCCGCCGAAGAACCATCACCATTATAATACGTACCGCTACTGTTGGCTCTCGGACGAGCGTAGTAGCTGTCCGAAGAAGAAGTGGTACCGCGTGACGGTGCGCTATAAGTCGAGTTGTAAGCCTCGCGGCCACTATTGTTGCGGGAAGTGCGAGCAGCGTTGGTAAAGTCGCGGTTGTAGCTTTCATTGCTGCGGGCGGTGTTGGTACGCGCTCCAAAGCTACGGGTGACGCGGCCATTGTCGTAGTTATT
>JBBSKK010000030.1:0-13599 GCA_038256395.1 Cytophagales bacterium
ACAACCGCACCTACTCCAACGGCCAGGCGGGCAGTATTTACAAGCAAACCATGCCGCTCGTAAACGCCACTAAAAAGCCCGGTGAGTGGCAGACTTACGACGTCATGTACACCTCGCCGCGATTTAACAAGGATGGCATGATGCTCATTCCGCCCTACATTACGGTGCTGCTCAATGGTGTTTTGGTTCAAAATCACACCGCAATCCAGGGCCATACCGACTACATCGGTCGCCCGACGGTACGACCCCACGGACGCGGGCCGATTATGTTGCAGGATCACGGCAATACGACGGGCTTTCGGAACGTGTGGATTCGGGAATTGTAGCCGTTTTCCATTCGCATCGGAATCTTCCTAAATTAGGCACAATTTTTGCGGTTGTTGAGGAGAAAAAGCGACATGAATGGGAATACTTTACAATAGGGGTACATGGGTGATTTTTCTGCTTTGGGCTACCCTCGTCTTCAGCCCGGACACCCATGCTCAGTCGACGGCGGCCCCAGCCTTCGACCTCCCTACTCCCCAGCGCATCACCGATCAGGACGGCCTGCCCCAAGCCTTCGTATCGGCCATCGTGCAAGACAGGCAGGGCTTCATTTGGGCGGCCACGCGCGACGGACTCTGCCGCTACGACGGCGCTAACTTCAAAGTTTTTCAGCCCGACCCCAACGGCCGGCCGTCGCTATCCTACGCCGGGATCAGCAATTTGACCCTCGACCACCACGGTCGGATCTGGATTGCTTCCGAACGGGGCGACCTGGATTTACTCGACCCGCTCACCGAAACCTTTGTCAATATCTCCCGCCAGCCCGTTTACCTGAAGCGCATGAATGGGCGTAGATTGTCTTTTTTTCGAGTCGATCGCCGGGAACGCCTATGGATGGTGCCGCTCGATGCGGCAGAAGTTATCCGCTATGACTTCAAAACCCGCCAGACTAAACGCTTCTTCTTTTGGGCGGAATCAGGGGCAGTGGCGCGCCACGACACGATCGCCGACATCGTCGAAGGCGCGAGCGGGCGAATATGGCTGAGTACGACGACTGGCCTGAAGTATCTCGATCCTGAAACGGATCACTTTCAAGAGTATGCTCTCCCGGAGGACGCTGGCCGTTTTCCACTTCGACTTTACGCGCGGCCGACGGGGGAGATACTGCTGTTTTACCCCAATCACCTGATCCGTCTTCGACACCAGACAGGGGCGCTGAAACGCTATCCCCACCAAGCCGACGATTCATCATGGCAAAATAGGAACTTCATCGAGGATCAGCAAGGACGGGTATACTTCAACCATAGCAATACACTATTTGCTTTCACGGAAGGAGGTGGGGTGAAAGCCCTTGCTAGTCGGGAACCTGAGCGGAAGCAGGAGTTCGGCACCCGACTTTGGCTGGATCGCTCGGAGGTGCTTTGGGAAGGAACGGACGGGGCAGGCATCCGTAGGTATAACCTTAGCCCTAACCCTTTCCGAACCACCCCCTACATCCATTCGTTTCATGCCGACTTGCGCCGGGAACTGGGCCTGGATAGGTCGAAAAACCGAGCCCCCTCACTCGACCCCGCCAACGGGCGGAGCAGCTACCAATTTCGCTACACTTACGATGGGAATGTTGCAGGACGCCGCAGCGTACTCTCTGGCTTGGATTCGCCCAGCCGAACACTTTGGTTCAACGTAGGCTCTTCCGACATATATCAACTCGATTTGCAAACCAAGCGTATCACCGAGCATCCGTTGCCCGTCTCTTTCCAGAGTTCTTTTAGTGATGGTATTCCCTGTCCACTAGCCACCGATCCGGAGGGGAAGGTTTGGGCAGTGTATGATTCGCTCGTCTGGCAGTACGATAAGGAATCGAACCAATGGCTTCGTTTCCCTCACCAGATTCCACATCAGCGTACCGGCGATGTGCTGATGTTCACTGTGGACGAGCAGGCCCTGTGGCTGGCTACCAGACAAGAAGGGCTGTGGCGGCTCGACCGAAAAACGGGGCAGCTACGCCAGTACGCCAACCAACCCAGCGACCCCCGTTCGCTGAGTAGTGACGTTATCTTTTGTCTGAGTGCCGACCCCGCCGACCCCAACCGACTCTGGCTGGGTACTTTCGGCAGCGGCCTGTGCGCCTTCGACAAGCGGACGGGGTACTTTCGGCGGTTCACGGTGGCGGATGGCCTGCCCAACAATGTAGTTTATTCCGTCATCCCCGACCAGCAGGGCTACCTCTGGATGGGAACCAACAAAGGATTGTGCCGGATGGATCGGCGCACCTTCGCCACGACCAACTTCACGACCTCCCACGGGCTACTGGCCGACGAGTTCAACCGCTTTCACTGGCTACAGACTCGTGATGGGGAGATATTGATGGGCGGACTGGAAGGCACTACGGCCTTTTACCCCGATCAGATAGTGGACGACACCTTCGATACGCCCGTTGCGTTGACCGGACTGCGCATCAACAACCATCCCGCTGCGGCCGCTTTGCTGGATTCGCTGCCCACGCAGGCCGTGCAGAAGATCAGGCTGGCCTACGACCAGAACTTCGTCACCGCCGAGTTTGCAGCTTTGCAGTTCAATCGACCCGCGGTCCAGCGCTCTGGTGAAAATCGCTATCGCTATCGTCTGGAAGGGTTGGAGGAGGGTTGGACGGAAAGTACCCTCCCCCTGGCCACTTACACCAATCTGTCGCCGGGCGAGTACGTGCTACTGCTCAATGCCTCCAACACCTCGGGACGGTGGAGCGAGCAGCTGCGGCGGCTGGCGATCACGATTCGTCCGCCCTTTTGGGCCACCTGGTGGGCGTACCTGCTGTACGCACTAGCGGTGGGCGGCCTGCTTTTTTTGGGTAATCGGCTCTATTTCAATCGACTAAAAATGCGACAGAACCTGGCGTTGCGAGAGCGGGAGGTCGCGCTAAGTCAGCAGGAATCCGAGCAGTTGCGGGCCGTGGACGAGATGAAATCCGATTTTTTTGCCAACATGACCCACGAATTCCGCACGCCACTAACCCTGATCCTGGCCCCGACCGAGCAACTCCAACAACAACTGACCGCCCCCGAACACCAGCGGCGACTGTCCACGATCAACCGTAACGCCCACCAACTGCTGGGGCTGGTCAACCAACTCCTGGACTTTTCGAAATTGGAAGCGGGAGCCTTGCCCGTGGTGGAAGTACGCGGGAATGTGCAACAGTTCGTAGCGCAGACGGTGGATTCGTTTCGGGAATTGGCCGACGCAAAAGGCATCGAACTTACATTTGAATGCCAAGAACTGGCTATTGCTTACTGGTTCGACTCCGACAAGCTGGAACGCATCCTGTATAACCTCCTTGCCAATGCGTTGAATCATACGGAAGAAGGGAAGATTTCGGTAAAACTTAATGGGGGCCGTCCTACCGGACTGGAAGAAGGAGTACGGTTAACCGTGGAAGACACGGGCCGGGGCATTCCGGCTGGTCAACTGCCCCGCATTTTTGAACGCTACTACCGGGTAGAAACTGCGGAGTCGGATGCCTCTTCCGGCACAGGTCTGGGACTGGCGCTGGTGCGGGAGTTGGTCGATTTGCAGAAAGGAAAAATATCGGTCACGAGTGAAGAGGGCCAGGGAACTACCTTCGTCTTGGAACTACCCTTCCAGCCTGTCACTATGGTCTTTAAAGACCCTGCGACTACGAAGGTCTGTAGAAACAAAGACCACGGAGAAGGCACAGACCACGGGGACGAGTTACTTTCCCCACGGCCTGCGACCGATGCCGAGTCGCCCCTGGTACTTGTGGTGGAGGACAACGACGAGCTGGCCCGCTACATCGCCGAGAGCTTACCCGCCGACTACCGCGTCCAGCGGGCCGCCGACGGACAGCAGGGTTGGGAAATGGCCCTGGCCGAACTACCCGACCTGGTACTTTCGGACGTGATGATGCCCGTAATGGACGGCTACGCCCTTTGCCAAAAACTGAAAACCGACCTGCGCACCAGCCACATCCCGGTGCTGATGCTGACGGCCAAAGCCGCGCTCGACGACCGCCTCGAGGGCCTGACCCTCGGGGCCGACGACTACCTCACCAAGCCCTTCCAGGAAGCGGAACTACTGCTGCGGGTACGGAATCAGCTAGAAAGCAGACGGAAGCTGCGCGAGCGGCTCCGGGCCGAGCTGACGCTATCCGAAAATGCAGAAGCCGACCAACTACTCGCCGAAACCAGCGATCCCTTCCTGCGGCAACTGTACGGGCTGCTGGAAGCGCAGCTCGACAACCCCGAGTTCGGCGTCGAGCAATTGCTTGAGCCGCTCGGCATGAGCCGCACGACCTTGTACCGAAAACTCATGTCCCTAACAGACATGACCCCGACCGACCTGCTTCGGCACTACCGCCTTCGCCGCGCCGCGCACTACTTGCGGCAGGGGATGAGCGCGACCGACACCGCCTATAAAGTCGGCTTCCAAACCCCCTCCCATTTTACCCGAGTATTCCGCCAGCAGTACCAGATGACGCCCGGCCAATTTGCCCGCCAGCGGCCCGCTTCCTAGGTGCCTTTCCTTCGGCTACGCTCAGGATGACAAACCGGCTACGCTCAGGATGACAAGCCGGCTACGCTCAGGAGGACAAACCTTTTTCTTTCACGCCCCGATTTTTCACGATCGGGGCATTTTTATGCTAAAAAAGGCCGGAAAACCCGAAATTGAACAGGATAGACTAGTATTTGAACAGGATAGGACAGTCCGTCGGGGGCGTTATGCCGACCTTGCGCATGGCGGTTTTGCCGACTACCAATCTATTTTTTCACTTCAAAAAACCTATCACCCCCCTTCTGCTGGCTACCTAGAGTAAATTAACTTCTTTCAAAAATCTAATTGCAAAAATCATGACTAATCGCAGAAAATTTCTGGAACGCTCGGCACTGGGAGCCGGAAGTGTACTTCTCTTGCCGGCGCTAGTGGGAAGCTGCATCACCGACCATGACTTTCCCGATCCACCTATGCCCATCGTTTATCAGGATGTCGCCAAGGACTTTGATTGGAATAACGCGGCAAGAAAAGCAGTCGCCACCGGCCTTGGAATGATACCAGAAGTAGGTGAAATCCTTGGCGCTTTGGTTGACATCTTCTGGCCCGAAACAAAGGAGGACGTATGGGACGAAGTGAAAGCACAGGTTGAAGCACTAATCGACCTAAAAATCGGTGATCTTGTCAGCCAGCAGGTAAGAGACGATCTGGCAGGCTTGAGTAATAGTACAATTCTTTATCTGCATGCGCTTAAAAACGAAAATATTGAAGACACCAAAGTGCAATGGATTGTAACAAGAAATTCGTTTGCTGTTGCTCTGCCCCATTTTCAATCACCAGAGTACCAGGTGCCGCTGTTGGGTATGTTTGCGCAGTTTGCGAATATATATCTGGCTATATTACGCGATGGGGCAGCCTTTGGGAAAGGCTGGGGCATGAACGATGCCGAACATAAGCAAGTAGTCACAGACTTGCAAAGTACTATCAAAGATTTTCGCAAATATGCCATTGACACGTATTGGATCGGCAGGCGAATAGCGAATGATAAATATACAAAATATACACAAGAGAATCCTAAGACTTTCGAACGTGATTGCATATATTTTGCAATAATTAATGAATATGATCGCGAGATGACTCTTACGGTACTTGACTATATGAATACCTGGGAGTATTTTGATGTCAGCAAATACCCTAATGGAACGAAGGTGGAGTTAACACGCGAGATTTACAGTGACCCGATGGGCACTTGCGTAGACGAGAAAGGGATAAAATTAAATACGCATCAGCCCCCTACTAACCTCCCTACCAACGTAACTGTATGGGCTCATGATAGAATTAATGCGGTTCAGGTGACCTACCCAGCAGGTGGTGGACCCGGTGGTGTTACGAAAACTGAACGTATGGGATCTGCAAGTGGGAGTAATAAGCCTCCTCTTGGCGGCACATTCAATATATCGCCCGACAACCCGATAACTAAGATCTGGGTTTCTTGGGGGGATGTTGTGGAAGCGCTGATTTTTGAATTTTCTGATGGGACAAAAACGCCTCGTTTGGGCAAGTTGTCGGGGGATAAGCATCATTATTGGTCTTATGAGTTGGAAGGCCTTTCCAGTATTCACATTAATGGGAGGTCTCGTTTCTATGACAATGCAGAAGCTATCGTGCTAGGATTTAAATTCTGGCAATCGCCATCAGAAACCTTAGACACGGTTCGCTCCCTCTATGTAAATAGCCCGAATGAAAGACCTGCTGCCGAATATGCGAAAGTCTTTCCAAACAATGCCATTCCGGCTGTCCTTATCACCGAAGAATTAAAAAGTGCTCGAAAAGCGCACTGGGAGTCTGTTAATAAGCGCGCTAAAGCATTGAAATAGCCAGTCCGCCGTAGTAGTCTTCCGCAAAAAGTGGTACGTGGTCTTCCGAAGGGAGACACCTGGACTATTAATTACCGGACTTTGATTGTTTCTCATCGTTTCCCGGCAAGACAACCCCCTACTTTTGGGTCGAGATTATCCAGGTAATTTCGATTTAACAGAGGTAAACCAAATAAATTCCTCAACCGCGCCCTTAAGCGCCCCAAAGCCAATTTTTAGTCATTTCACTTAACGCAACTCACCATGAAACGCCCGTCAATCTTTACACTGGTCACCATCCTTATCCTGGGTAGTGCAACGCCCCAGTCCTGTATACAGGATCATGCACTGCCTGCTGATGTCCATGCACAACTCCAACAACTATCCGATAGTCTCTACCAACACTTTGATGAGAAGTGGGGAATCGGGAAAAACAAAGGAGGAATCTTTCTACAGGTCAATACTCCGTCAGGATCGAATTTGGTTTCCAGCAACATCGAACCGGGTATTCAGGCGAATTCGCATTTCAGAATTGCCAGCATAACCAAAACCTTTACAGCGGCCGCTATCATGCTCCTTCAGCAGGAAGGCAAGCTGGTAATCACCGATTTTATCCCCGCTTATCTGCCAGCTACGCCAGCGTATGATATTCCCTATAAGAGCCAGATCACCATCAAGCAGCTGCTTCAGCACCGGGCGGGCGTGTTCGATATCACTAATCAAGACATCCCCACTACGGTCAATCGACCATACGCAGGCAAACGATACAGTGATTATATTCGGGACGACCTCCAGCAGGATACTCATACGTTCACCTTTGATGAACTGGTCGGGGTTGTTGCACAGAACAAGTTGTCCAACTTCGCTCCGGGAACTACATTCCGTTACTCGAATACAGGCTACAATCTGCTGGGCAAAATTATTGAAAATACCTCCGGGATGTCATACAGCGATTTTATCCGAACCCGATTTCTGGAGCCTTTACACTTGACCAATACCTATAATGTGTGGCAAGGAACCGATACACGAATGAAAGATCCGTTTGTAGTGTCCTTTCTTCACATACCGGGCAATAGTCCGATCGATACGTCGGAAGACAATATGTCGATTCACGTAACGGAGGGCGATATGGTTTCAACACCTGCTGATATCACCCGATGGATCGAATTATTACTAACGGGCAAAGCCGGGCTAACGCCCCAAAGTGTGGCCTTGATGAAAGAAATGAAAGTGGCCGACGAAGCACATGGGGTGTACGGCCTGGGGCTTACCTTCGATGAGGGGTTGGGCTTTGGCCATAATGGTGCCCATCTAAGCTATGTGTCCACCCTGCGTTACAACCCTATCAACAAGACGACGGTGCTGATCGTGGCTAACTTTATCAAAGTCAATACCACACCGGAATCATCCAGAGAGGATTTTCTGGCGCTGGGTCTTGGCGTGCAGAACACGGCCTTACGAGCAGCCCAGATTGCGGACCGTTAATTACCGGGGGCTGGACTCGCCACCAGATGCCATAGATCCTATTTTTAAAATCTCGCAATATTAAATAGGTTCCACTTCTTTTTTACGCACCCAAATAAGCGACTCCATTTCCCGCTTACCACTATTCGGACCGGTTTCTTCCGATGTTTGCCCCGTAGTCGCCATCGCCCTGACGGGTGCGGCCCCCTTCACCTTCACCTATTCCGACGGGACGAGTTCGACCAACGTAACGAGTACCACGACCAACCCCTACATCATCAGCGAAGCAGGGGCGGGTACTTACACGGTCACGGCGCTGAGCGACGCCAACGGCTGCGCAGCCACTTCGCTTACGGGCAGCGCTACGGTGCAGGACGCAACGAGGTAGTTTTCCGACGGGCGTGTACCTGATACGTGGCGTGGATGCGCTCAACCAGCAGGGGGTAGTTCGGGTCAAGAAGCATTGATTCCGAAATTACAGTCTGCATTTTTAGTCAATTTTTCCACCTTTTCAAATCAATATTATTATGAAAAACACAGTACAATTTCGTAATCTTCCAACGGCTCGTCCGACGGACGATTTATCCAAAAGCAAGTCCGCTACTATCTTCAATCCCTCCCTGGTCGCAACTACCCGATGGGTAGCAGGCCCGTTCCTGTTATTACTATGGCTGGCGGCCCTGCCGCTGCTGGCTCAGGGCCTGACAGGGGTCACCGTGGCCGGAGGCAATGGCGGGGGCTCGGGGGCCAACCAGCTAAACGGCCCTACCGATCTGTCGGTGGACGAAGCGGAGAATATCTTCGTGGTCGAGCTGTTCAATTACCGGGTTCAGAAGTTTCCGAGCGGCTCTACTTCCCTTACCGACGGTACCACCGTGGCGGGCGGAAACGGGTTTCCATTCCCGCCCAGCCCAACCAAGTTTCTTTCAGTAGGTGAATTTGTGGATAGCGACGGAAATCTTTTCGTGACCGATGTCTCTCCCTTTAGTCATCGCGTCCTGAGATTCCCCCCGGGTTCTACCTCATCTACCTCCGGCACCGTCGTAGCCGGAGGAAATGGTAGTGGAGCGGATCCCAATCAACTGGATAATCCAGGCGGGGTGTTCGTCGATGCGTCGGGAAATCTCTTCGTGTCCGATAATGCCAATCACCGCATCCAGAAGTTTGTTTATGATACCCCCAGCGACACCTACGCTACAGATGGGGTGACGGTGGCCGGGGGAAATGGAGTCGGGTCAGGGACCGCCCAACTGGATAATCCAGGCGGGGTGTTCGTCGATGCGGACGGTAATCTCTTCGTGGCCGACAAGGACAATCACCGCATTCAGAAATTTCCGGCTGGTTCTACTTCTTCTACGGCCGGGATCACCGTAGCCGGGGGGAATGGGGAAGGATCAGCAGCCAATCAGCTCGATGAACCCTACAATCTATTCATCGATGCGGCGGGTACCCTCTTCGTGGCCGATACGGGCAATGACCGTGTTCAAAAATTTCCGGCTGGTTCTACTTCTGCTACGGCCGGGATTACCGTGGCCGGGGGCCAGGGAGCGGGCGACGCGGCCGATCAGCTGAGGGGCCCCAGCGCCGTGGTTGTGGATGGGGCGGGCCAGGTGTTTGTGGTCGATACCGACAACAACCGTGTCCAGAAGTTCCTGCCTATCCTCGTTACTGCCCAGCCCGCCGCTTCCGTATCCGCTTGCCTGGGTACCGATGCCAGCTACAGTGTGGTGGCCAGCAGCCAGGCAGCAAGCCTGAGCTACCAATGGTACAAAGGCAATACGGTGTTACTATCGCAGACCACTTCGACACTCATACTCAATAACTTGCAGCCCGATGACGCGGGTACCTACTCGGTACTCATCAGCAACGACGTAAGTACGCTGCGCTCGTCGAGCCTCGAGTTGACCGTCAACCCGCTGCCGACGGTGGATGCCGGTCCCGACCAATCAGTAATCCTGGGCTTTGGCGGAGCCAACAGCAACTGCACCGACCTGACGGCCACGGCCTCGGGCGGCACCAGCCCCTACATCTACGCCTGGAATAATGGCGCGGGAAGTACCGCTACAGTCAACGTCTGCCCCGAAGAGACGACAACCTACGAAGTGACCGTCACCGACGGCAACGGCTGCCAGGCGACCGATAAGGTAACTGTCGAGGTGCAGGACGTGCGCTGCGGACCGGGCAACAAGTACGTCACGATTTGCTACTACGGCGTGACACAGTGCGTGCGGGAGAAAATCGCCAAGCGGTACTTGAAGATAGGTGCGACGCTGGGTAGCTGCGGGAGTGGCAATGCACGACTAGGTATACCGGAAGGCGACGAACGACCCCTACAACTGACTTTGAAAGCCTACCCCAACCCCGTGCGTGATGCGGTAACGGTGGAGATACTTTCAACAACAGCAGGACCAGGTACTTTCGAAGTACTCGATATGCAGGGCCGGGCGCGGCAGACGCGCAAACAGGATTTACAGGAAGGGCTGAACGAGGTCGAGTTCCGGCTGGGTAGTCTGCCCACGGGGATTTACCTGATTCGGGCGCAGGATGCATTGAATCGTCAAGGTACCGTCAAGATCAGCAAGCAGTAGGTAGTTTTGGCTAAATCCAGGATACTATATCGACCCAGGACACGAACGAATGGCCACAATGGTCATTCGTTCGTTGGTTGTAGGGTAGTTTGTAAAATACCGATTCCGTACCTTTCAGGAATTTCTACGCCCTCGCCCAATGGAAGTCTTTGAAAAACTGAACGCCCTGCTGGACGAAAGCCTCGATAACCTGGGACTTTCGCCGGATGAAATCTGCCACGAGATCGGCATCAGCCGCGCCCAACTACACCGAATTATCAAGGAAAAGTCCGGGCTTTCGACCAGCCTATTTATTCGGCAGAAGAAACTCGACAAAGCCAGGGGTTTTCTGGCCGAGACCGACCTGCGGATTTCGGAAATCGCCTACCTGATCGGCATTGAGAGTCCGCAGAATTTCAGCAAGTACTTTAACAAAACCTTCCAGGTAAGCCCCACCGACTACCGTAAACAGGCTGAGATCGAAAAAATCGCCGACGGAAACACGGTCAAGTTGTCGATTGCGGTGCTGCCGTTCGTGAACATGAGCGGCGACGCCTCGCAGGAGTATTTCAGCGACGGCATCACGGAAGAAATCATCAACGTGCTGAGCCACGTCCCAAACCTGAAAGTCGCCGGACGCACCTCGTCTTTTACTTTTAAGGGTCAAAATCAGGATTTACGGCTGGTGGGCGAGCAGTTGAGCGTGGCGCACATCCTGGAAGGCAGCGTGCGGCGGGCGGGCAATCGGCTGCGCATCACGGCCCAACTCATTAAAGTGGAGGACGGCTACCACCTGTGGTCGGAAACATACGACCGGGAGATGAAGGACATCTTCGACATTCAGGACGAGATCGCGCTGGCGATTCTCAGGGAAATAAAAGTCCAACTCCTCGGCGAAGACCAGCAAACTACCCTCAAACGCTACACCAACAATCCGGCCGCTTACCAACTCTACCTGCACGGGCGCTTTTACCACAATAAATTCGCCGGGGCCGAGGAATTCAACCGGGCCATCGGCTACTACCGGGAGGCCCTCGCGCTGGAACCCGCCTACGCCATTGCTTACGCGGGCATCGCTTCCTGCTACCTCAATATGTGGTTTTATCGGCATTTGCCCTCCGAGCAGAGTCTGCCGCTGATGCGGCAAGCCACCGAGCAAGCCCTGCACCTCGACCCCGAAATCGCCGAAAGCCACCTGGCTTTGGCCCGAATGCAGATGCTCTACGAGTGGGACTTCGACCGCGCGGCCAAGTCTTTCAAAAAAGCCTTGGAATTCAACTGGAATACCGCCGAACTGCGCGGGCAGTATGCGCTACTGCTGAGCATTCGGGGCAATCACGACCAGGCCGTGAAACAGGCTGAGCTGGCGCTTTCACTCGAACCCTTCTCCCTTATCAATAACTTTTACGCAGGCTATGTCTATTGGGCGGCGGGTAAGGCTGACGAAGCCATCGCGCAGGGAAAGCGATTGATAGCCCTCGAGCCTACTTTTTGGGGAGGACACAGTTTGGTCGGCATGAATCTGATCGTGCTAAAAAACTTTGACGTGGCCCGGCAGAACCTGGAAAAAGCCCGCGACCTCAACCTGAACGGCATGACGTTGAGCGCCTGCGGGGCGCTGTACGGTCGGTCGGGCGAGGAGGCTAAGGCCCGGCGAATTCTCGACCAAATGCTTGCCCTCGACCAGTCGCAGCCCGTGGCCCGCTACGACCTGGGCATAGTCCACGCCTGCCTGGGCGATTTGGATACGGCCTGCACTTACTTCGAGGCGGCCATCGAAAAACACGAGCCGCCCATGCTTTTCTTCAAGTCCATTGTCCGCGACTGGCTTAGTGGTTTCGAACAGGACGCGCGGTATGAGTTGCTGATTGAGAAAATTTTCGGCTGATCTCCGTTTCTTTTTTCTCCTGATTTCTTCTGATTTCCTGCCTTTTTGCTTCCCAAAAGTCGGGATGCAACAATAAACCACGTCCGTGCAACAATGGGCCACGGTTTTGAGAAGATAGGCTAAGTCCGGTCAAGCGTGCCTCCCGACCTTTGTAATGTTCACTGGCAGCCAGTCAGCAAGAACATTTACTCAGCTTTTTAATCCTAAAATTCTACTATCATGAAAACGCTCAAAACTTCCGCCATCGCCCTTACTTTCGCTCTTTTGTCCGCCGCTTCGACGCAGGCGCAAAGCACGCAGCCCAAGACACTCGCCACCAGCCAAACCAGCTACTACCAGGAACCTACGGCCCTGGGATTCGACGACCTGGATTTGTACTACCAGCCCTTTCAAGCACAGGAATGGTCCGAAACCTTTGCCGTCGGGATGTATCCTATGTCAAAATCATCTAAAATCCGCTTAAATGTCGAGAAGAAATTTGGAGAAACGGTAACAATCCGGCTTATCAATAAAGACGGAAAGGTACTGCATGAAAAATGGCTGGGTAAGCAGACAAATAAATTCGGCTGCTACTTTAACTTCGCCCGAACCGAGGATGGCACATACACCATCGAGGTAGCCAATGGCAATGAAGTGATCCGCAAAACGATCAATTTGGCTACGCCCGCCCGGACACTGGTAGCAAAGAATTAGGGACGCCCCGAGAGACACTACTCCTTATACGATTAGAATAACATTTGGAAAGCTCCTTCCCGCTGGGGAGGAGCATTTTTTTCCTACGGAAAGCCCATCGGATACGGCTCGATCGTGGCATTTAGTAAACGGCGTTCTAATCCAAAGATATAAATCGTATTTTAGGGGGCGGAATTGCCTCCGCACACACACACACATGCCAACGACCGAAAACCATTTTATTAGTAAACTGAACGGACTCATCGACGCCCATCTCGACGATCCGGATTTATCGATCGATGCCATCTGTCAAACCCTGGGCATCAGTCGGTCGCATTTGCATCGCCTGTTAAAAGAGCGAACCAATCTTTCGACCTCGCGCTACATTCGCCAGCGCCGATTGCTCGAAGCCCGGCGATTGCTCACCACCACTGACTTGCGGGTTTCGGAGGTCTGCGATGCCGTAGGCATCACTAACCCCCAAAATTTCACTACTTATTTCACGGATGAGTTTCAGGTCAATCCCAGCGATTTCCGAAAGTTGCCCGCCGAAATTTTTACGGAAGAAAACAGTGGCTTGCCGCCGCCCGCCCCTGCGGCCGAAAATCAGCCCTTCCGCGCTCAACCGCTTTTTAAACGTACGTGGCTATACGTAATTCTGGCC
>JBBSKK010000031.1:0-13560 GCA_038256395.1 Cytophagales bacterium
GTACTGCCATCGGTGTCGGTTTTGATGGCGTGCCAGGGCTGGGTTTCGGCTAAGTACTTGTTTCCCAGCCGCGCCAGATCCATCACCAGCGTGAGTCCTTCGCGGAAGCGGTAATTTTCCAGCGCTTCGGCGATGCGGACGGGGAAAGCGGCCAGGTCTTCCAGGGTACTTTTATCAATTTCCTGCAACTCATTCACCGCCGGCACCTTGCTCTCGCAGAACTTCTGCGTCAGAATCATGGCGCGATTCACGAAATTGCCAAAAATCCCTACCAACTCACTGTTGTTACGGGTCTGGAAATCCTTCCAGGTAAACTCGCTGTCCTTGGTTTCGGGGGCGTTGGCCGTCAGTACGTAGCGCATGATGTCCTGTTTGCCGGGGAATTCTTCCAGGTACTCGTGCAGCCACACGGCCCAGTTGCGGGAGGTTGAAATCTTGTCGCCTTCCAGGTTCATGAACTCGTTGGCCGGTACCTGATCGGGCAGAATATAGCTTCCTTCAGCCATTAAAGTCGCCGGGAAAATCAGGCAGTGAAAGACGATGTTATCCTTACCGATAAAATGCACCAGCTTGGTGTCGTCTTCTTTCCACCACGTTTCCCAGCCTGCGTCGCTGCCGTTCTTTTGGCTGAGCCAATCCTTGGTGGCGGAGATATAGCCAATCGGGGCCTCGAACCAGACATACAGCACTTTACCATCGGTATCGGGCAGCGGCACTGCAATGCCCCAATCCAGGTCGCGGGTCATGGCGCGGGGTTTCAAGCCTTCTTTCAACCACGACTGGCACTGCCCCAGTACGTTGGTTTTCCACTCGGGGTGGCTGTCGATGTAGTCTTGAATTTGTGGCTGCATCTTGTCCAAAGGCAAAAACCAGTTGGTCGTCGCCCGCAACACGGGCGGCGTGTCCGATAGGGTAGAGCGCGGCTCGATCAATTCCGTCGGGCTGAGCGTGGAGCCACAGCGCTCGCACTGATCGCCGTAGGCGTTGGGGTTGGCGCAGACGGGGCAGGTACCGACGATGTATCGGTCGGCCAGGAATTGCTGGGCGGTTTCGTCGTAATATTGCTCGGTGGTTTCTTCAACGAACACGCCTTTATCGTACAAATCCTTGAAAATGGCCTGCGACGTCTCGTGGTGGACGGGCTTGCTGGTGCGGGAATATACGTCGAACGAAATGCCTAATTCCTGGAAGGAGGCGGCGATTTGGGTATAGTACTTGTCCACCACTTCCTGCGGCGTGACGCCTTCTTTTTTGGCCCGAATCGTGATGGGCACCCCGTGTTCGTCGGTGCCGCTGACGAAGGCGACCTCCGCGCCTTTCGACCTTAGATATCGAACATAAATGTCTGCCGGGATATAGCATCCCGCCAAGTGGCCGATGTGAATGGGGCCGTTGGCATAAATCAGGGCGGCGGTGACGGTGTAGCGTTGGGGGGAGGATTGCATGGGGCTTGTGGCTTTCGGGCTTCGGCTACGCTCAGCCTGACAGGGCTGTTGGCGTAGCTTTAAGTTTGTTTCTCCTGCAAAACTAACAAAAAGAAGTTCCGGCTTTGCGCTCGTATGGGTTCTTTCATTGCTTTTGAGGCAAAGCTCTACCAATACGGTCGATGAAATTTTTAGGCTGGAAGAAGGGGATTGAGGAGGCTACTTGCCGAATTGGTCGGAAAGTGTGAATTTGCAGAAATTTTCATTCAGATTTCGACTTATTAAAACACATAATCATGCGCTTCAAGAAGATTACCTTAGGAATTTGTGCAGCTTGCCTAGCTACAGGCCAGGCTTTTGCCCAGGATGTTCCCAAAACCCCGGATATGACGCCTGCCATGACCGAATTCTGGGAGCCGGAGGTCAAATCCGTAAGTGTACCCGAAAATGCGCCGCCTTCCGACGCCATCGTGCTGTTTGATGGAAAGAATCTTAATCAATGGGTGTCGGTGAACGACCGCGCCAAAGGCGCTGGGTGGACGGTGAATAACGACGGTACTTTCACGGTGAAGAAAGGCACCGGAAATATCGAAACCAAGCAGGCATTTGAGGACTATCAACTCCACATCGAGTGGAAAGTACCCGCCGGCATCACCGGAAAAGGGCAGGCGCGGGGCAACAGCGGGCTATTTTTGGCTTCGATTGGCAAAGGTGATGCGGGTTACGAGCTGCAAATCCTGGATTCGTACGACAACCGCACCTACGCCAACGGCCAGGCGGGTAGCATTTACAAACAAACTCCGCCCCTCCGCAACGTAACCCGCAAGCCCGGCGAGTGGAACGTCTATGATGTGATCTTTACCGCGCCACGCTTTAAGGAAAACGGTTCTGTATTTACGCCCGCCCGAATTACCCTGCTGCAAAATGGCGTGGTAGTCCAAAACAACACCATCCTCAGCGGCCCGACGCAGTACATCGGCTTGCCCGCTTACCGACAAGCCCACGGCAAGTCGCCCATCAAACTCCAAGACCACGGCGACCCCAGCGAGGCAATTAGCTTTCGGAATATTTGGGTGAGAGAACTGTAAGACCATTGAAAAAGAACGACCCCCGCATCATCAACGCCTGGTGCATGTACGACTGGGCGAATTCGGTGCACGCACTGGTGATCGTGTCCAGCATTTTTCCGGTTTATTTTAGCGCAACGGCCCTCAACGCACAGGGTGGGGACATTATTGAGTTCCTGGGGGTCTCGATCAAGAACTCGGTACTTTTTTCTTACACCGTTTCCTTTTCGTTTCTGTTGGTCGCGCTGCTGATTCCGTTTTGCACAGCCATCGCCGACTACACGGGCCGGAAGAAGTTGTTCATGAAGATTTTCTGCTATTCGGGGGCAGTCTGCTGCGGGTTGCTATTCTTCTTCACCCGCGAGACTACCACTTTCGCCGTCATCGTCTTCATGCTGAGCTTGGTGGGGTGGAGCGGGAGCATTGTGTTTTACTACTCTTTTTTGCCCGAAATCGCCACGGAGGAAAACTACGACCGAATCAGCGCGCGGGGCTTTTCGCTGGGTTACCTCGGTAGTGTGTTGTTGATGCTGTTCAACTTAACGATGGTACTTCACCCCGAATGGTACGGCATAACCGACAAGTCGCTGCCCGCCCGCATTTCGTTTTTAACCGTGGGCGTATGGTGGGTGCTTTTCGCGCAGATCCCCTTCAAGTACCTGCCGGATAATACTTTTAGCAAAAAACCGACGGGCAACTGGCTCTTCAACGGCTTTCGGGAATTGCGGAAAGTTTATGCACAAATGCGTACTCAGGATTACTTGCCCAAGTACCTTACTGCCTTTTTTATTTTCAACATGGGTGTGCAGACGGTCATGTACGTGGCCGCTTTGTTTGGGGCTATTGAGTTAAAACTGCCCCCGCAAAGTCTGATCACTACAATTTTGCTAATTCAAATTGTCGGGATCGTGGGTTCCTATACCTTTTCTTATTTGTCCTCTTTGGTAGGAAACATTTATGCTCTGATGATCGGCGTGGGGGTCTGGATCGGCATTTGCGTCGGGGCCTATTACACCACCCAGGAGAACGAGTTTTTTGTGCTGGCGGGGGTGGTCGGTATGGTTATGGGAGGGGTGCAGTCCCTTTCGCGGGCGACCTACTCGAAACTCATCCCCGAAGATACGGAGGACACGGCTTCCTATTTCAGTTTCTACGATGTTGCCGAAAAGTCGTCGGTCGTCGTCGGTACGCTGGTGTATGGCTTCGTGGAGCAGATGACGGGCAGTATGCGCAACAGCGTCCTGGCGCTGATGGTGATTTTCATTGGCGGTTTGCTGCTGCTCTCGCGTATTCCCTCGCAAAAAGTATATCGTTACCGCTTGCAGAATCCGGCAAATTAGTATCTTTGCACCCGATCGAAGGATGTTAGCTCAGTTGGTTCAGAGCGCCGCCTTGACAGGGCGGAGGTCAGCGGTTCGAACCCGCTACGTCCTACCAAGTCTTCCCAAATCCCCGTAAGCCAATGGCTTGCGGGGATTATTTTTTATATTGAGACTGCTTATCGAAGCGTTTTGGCAGAACCGAGCAGTACAGCAAGATTTCTCCCTTTTCTGCCCCAACTACCCAAAAAGAACCGTACTTTTGCGGCTGATTAGCCACCCGCGACTGGCCGTCCACGACTAGCTGTCCACAAAACGACATGACCCAACCCGTTCTCCCGGAAATCTCCAATCCCGCCCAGCTTAGCGGTCAGCTTCGGCTGAAAATCCTAAGCCTGTACAACCAAGCCCACGCGGGCCACATCGGCTGCTCGCTGAGCTGCATCGACCTGATAATTGGGGTTTTGTTGATGAATAAAAATCCTGACGACACTTTCCTGCTGTCCAAGGGCCACGCCGCCGCTTCGCTTTACGCCTGCTTGAATTATCTGGGCGAAATCAGCGATGAAGCTTTGGCGACCTATTATAAGGATGGCACCTCCCTCCCCGCGCACCCGGCCCCCGGCCAGTATCCGGGCATTCCATTCGCCACGGGTTCGCTGGGCCACGGGCTGCCCATCGCAGCGGGCATCGCCCACGCGGCCAAGCTCAGCGGCGAAGCCAGCTACGCCTACGCCCTGCTGTCCGACGGCGAAACCAACGAAGGCACCACCTGGGAGGCGGCGCACTTCGCTTTGCAACACAAGCTGGATAATCTGTATATGTACGTGGATAAAAACGGCTTGCAAGGCTTCGGCACCACCGCCGAAGTACTAGGCGACACCGCCGACCCGGCTAAGTGGCGGGCCATTGGCTTCGAGACCATCGAGATCGACGGTCACGACATTGCTGAAATCAACCGCACTTTGAACGAACTGAAAACGCACAAGAACGGTCTTCCCAAAGCCATTATCGCCCACACGGTGAAGGGAAAGGGCGTTTCGTACATGGAAGACAAATTGGAATGGCACTACCTGCCGATGAATCCCGAGCAGTACGAAACGGCACGGCTGGAAATCAGCGAAAAGTACCTTAGCCCCGCGATTCATGCCTGAGCAGCCGCTGACTTTATCCGACAAAATCCTGCAACTCAAAGGCCCGATTTTCGTTTTCGGGGCCAGCGGCTTTATCGGCGTCAACCTTTTTCACGAAATATTCAAGTTGCGCAAGGACTGCTACGCCCTCACGCACGACGCCACGCGGGCCTGGCGGCTCAAAACGCTGGACGTGCCGTTTGAGAACGTCGTCCACTGCGATATTCTTTCCAAAAATTCGGTAAAGGAGGTCTTTGAAAAGTACCAGCCCCGCACCATTTTCAATCTGGCCGCCTACGGCGCGTACAGCAAGCAGAACAACGTCAACCTGATCTACGAAACCAACGTCGTCGGCACGGTGAATTTGCTGGAAAACTGCTCGCCGGATTCGGTCTATATCCACGCGGGGAGCAGTTCGGAGTACGGCTTCAACTGCACGGCGCCCGGCGAGGACGACCGCGTGGAACCGAACAGCCACTACGCTGTTTCCAAGGTTTCTGCCGCCTATTTGCTGGAATTTTACGCCAAAACGAAGGGGTTGAACACCCTGAATTTGAGGCTTTATTCCATCTACGGCTACTGGGAAGAACCCGACCGCCTGATTCCACGGCTCGTCGAAAAGGCCCGCCACGGAGAATTACCATCTTTCGTGTCGCCGGACATTAGCCGCGACTTCGTGTTCATCGACGATTGTCTGGATGCCTTCGTGATGTCGGCTTTGGGGGTTGGGGCGAGCAACCGGGGGAAATCTTACAACGTGGCCACCGGACAGAAAACGACCATCGGCGAGTTGGTGGCTGTCACGCAGGAGCTTTTCGACCTGGAAGTCGAGCCGGTCTGGGGCAGCATGACCAACCGCAAGTGGGATCTAGCCGACTGGTACGGCGATCCTGCCAATATCCAGGCCGATTTGGGCTGGCGGGCGGCAACTTCGCTGGCCGAAGGATTGACTAAAACGAAAAATTGGCAGGATCAAGCAGGCTACGAAAGCCGCATCGTTCCCGCCTTCGAGAATCCTTATTTAAACCCGGTCATAACGGCCATCATCGCTTGTTATAAAGATGCGCAAGCGATTCCGTACATGTACGAGCGGCTGGTGAAGATGTTCAACGAATTGAAAGTCAGGTACGAAATTATTTTCGTAAACGATAATTCGCCCGATAATCAGGAAGAAGTCATCGACGCCCTTTGCGACCAGGATCCCAACGTGGTGGGCATCAGCCACTCGCGCAACTTCGGCTCACAGTCGGCGTTCCTGAGCGGCATGGAAATCGCCACGGGCGACGCCGTGGTGTTGATGGACGGCGATTTGCAGGATCCGCCCGAAATCATCCCGGCTTTTTACGAAAAATGGAACGAGGGCTACGACGTGGTTTATGGCGTCAGAACGCAGCGCGAAATGAAGCCGCAGGTGCATTTTTTCTACAAGCTTTTTTACAAGATTTTCCAGAACCTCAGCTACATCCGCATTCCCCGCGACGCGGGTGATTTCTCGCTCATCGACCGCAAAGTGGTGAAGGAGTTGGTGGATTTACCCGAGACCGAGCAATTCCTGCGCGGACTGCGAGCCTGGGTGGGCTTCAAACAAACGGGCGTCCCCTATGTGCGGCCCGAGCGGATGTTTGGCGTTTCGACCAACAACTGGCGCAAGAACATTTGGTGGGCCAAGAAGGCCATTTTCTCTTTCAGCTTCGCGCCGCTGGAATTGATGAGCTACGCGGGATTTTTCCTCACGGGGCTTTCTTTCTTGGGTATCGTCTGGCAAATATTAGCCCGTATTTTTGATTTCGATCCCCGTACACCTTACGGTACCTCCACTATTATCATTCTGGTGGTTTTCTTTGGCGGGCTGACGATTCTGGGCATTTCGTTCCTGGGAGAATATATTGCCAAGATATTTGAAGAAACCAAAAAACGCCCTAAATTCATCCGCACCCGCATCCGGCGCGGGCCGAAAGCGTATAAGTCCGCCGACGAGATTAGGGCTTTGGTCAAACAACTGAACAAATGAGAGTAGAATTTTCGCAATCCATCGAAAAGCTGGCTACCGAAGACGAATCCATCGTTTTCATCACCGGCGACCTGGGCTACAACGCCTTCGAGAACCTGCGCGACAAGCTGGGCAAGCGTTTCATCAATGCGGGCGTGGCCGAACAGAACATGGTGGGCGTGGCGGCGGGCATGGCTTACAAAGGCTATAAAGTGTTCTGTTACAGCATTGCGCCTTTCGTCGTCTATCGCTGTTTGGAGCAATTCCGCAACGATGTCTGCTTTCACGACCTGCCCGTTTTTCTGGTGGCCAATGGCGGTGGCTACGGCTACGGCATCATGGGCAGCAGCCACCACACGCTGGAAGATTTAGCCTGCCTAAGCGGTTTGCAAAACGTCACGGCCCACGTCCCGGCTTTTTCTGACGAGATTGAAGCGACCGTGAATCAGATCGCTGGGACCGCTCGTCCGGCCTATTTGCGCCTTGGGGCGGGCAAATTGACGCCCGAAAACAGCTACCAGTCCGGCTCTTTCAAGGTAGTCCATCAACCCGAAGCTTCGGAAATGGCGGTAGTGACGCTCGGCCCGATAACCAACAACGCGCTGATGGCGGTAACGGGGAATAAGGATTTGAACAATCTGGTGACGGTAATCGCCGCCAACACTTTCCCGCTGGCAATGCCCGAAGACGTCCAAAAACTCCTACGAGATTCCTCTCGAATCATCGTCGCCGAAGAACATGTCAGTACGGGCGGCCTGGCCCAGCAGTTGTCGGTGCAGTTGTTGGAACGCGGTATTCGTCCTGAATCTTTCGTGAGCCTGCGGGCGGAGGGTTACCCCGACCACAAGTACGGTAGCCAGCAATTCCACCAAAAAAACGCGCAACTCGACGCCGCGAGCCTCGAGGCCGCTCTCCTCAACCAATTACAGCGCGCATGAGCCAGCGGGCTTCCCAATTTCTCGTAAGCCTGACGCTGCTGATCCCGATCGGAATTTATTTCTGGGTCTGGGATTACTACGCCATCAATATTCCGAAGTGGGACGACCATGCCCTTAAAGCGTTTCTGGTCGAATACCTGCAAGCACCCGATCTCTCTGGTAAAATCCAGGCCCTCTTCAAGCAGCACAACGAACATCGCATCACTCTCACCCGCTTCGTCGCGCTACTGGATTACAAGGTATTCGGAGCGCTCAATTTCAAGCGGTTGATGCTTTATGGCAATCTTATCTTGACGGGAATGATTATCCTGTGGTGGATTTTATTGAAGAATAACAAAAAGCCATTTTACGCCCTAATTCCCGTTCCCTTTATCTGGCTGACGCTTTCGCACTACGAAAACATGTACTGGGGCATGGCGGCGGTGCAGAATTTCGGTGTAGTCGTTCTGTCCGTATGGGCACTTTATTACTGCGTTTCGCGGCGGCGCGGGCCGTTCGTTGCTTCCCTCATACTCGCGGCTATGGCTTGCCTGACGAGCGGCAATGGTTTGCTGGTTCTGCCTATCGGAGCGGTTTTGCTGCTGCTGGCCCCCCGCTGGCGGCGACTCATCATCTGGCTGGCGGTCAGTGCGGGCTATCTGCTGGTTTATTTCCTCAATTTCCAACGTTCACCCGCTAATCCCGATGCGCATTTTGGGGTAGGAGCATTTATCAAGGGATACCTGTACTTTCTCGGTTCATTCGCGGAGTCCTTTCCCGTCCAAAACCACGCGCAAGCCTGCCTGATCCTGGGGGCGATTTTGTTTTTGGTGGCAATATCCATCGGTTTTGGGACAGTTTTCAGTCTAGTCCGCAACCGCTACGAATATGATTTTGCCAAAATTACCGACCTTTTTTGTTTGGGTGTCATTCTGTTTGTGCTGGGAACAGCGATGATCGTCGTTTACTCCCGCGTGGGTTTTGGGCTGGAAGGTTTGCTGACAAGTCGTTACAAGATTTACTCTTTCCTGCTCCTGCTGGTCGCTTATCTCTACGTAGTCATTCCCATTCGGGGTAGTTTCCTGTCGCCTTACGTATCCGGGATCGTATTCCTGAACGCACTGTACTTGGTGTTCAGCAATCACTACCATTTAGTGGATGCCCATAATCTGCGCAAATATCAGATAACCGAACGCTTCAACTGGACCTATCCCGACCGTTCCCTCACCGTGCCAGCGGACACGACCCTGGCGGGAACGTTGGTAGAAGAAACACCCGTTTTTTACGAAGAGCTATTGCCGCTGATCCAAACCGCCTCCCGCCAATCGTTCGCGGGACATACCGCCGGGCTGACGGAATTGTCCAATGCCACGACTATCCGGCAGACCGCCGAAAACATCGAAATTCGCAATACCAGCTATTCCAATCAGCGTTTGCAGGATAGCGGCGTCTATTTTGTGTTGAGTTCGGCCAAGAGGTACTACCTCTTCCCTGCCTTCCGCCGCCGCAACACCAACCGCAAGCAGCTCTTTCTACATCAAACTTATTTCGCCCCCGGCTTTTACGCCAATATCTCCTACGCCGAACTGGACAAGGATCGTTATGCGCTCGGGATACTGTGGAAACAGGGCGGTCGGGTGGGAATTTTGATGGGAAAAGACTCGATTACTACGCAAAAGGTAGCAGGCAAAACCATTACGACGAACTGGTGAAAACGCGCGAGACGAACACGGGATACCTCATTCAGTTGGATGGCCTCCGCTTTGTGGCCGTGGCGCTGGTACTGGTGGATCACTGGCTGGCCGAGTTCAACGTAGTGCCTTACGGTCCGTTGGGCGTTACGCTGTTCTTTGTGCTGAGCGGCTTCCTGATCACTCGCATTCTCATGGTGAGCCGGGAGAAAAACATCGGGCAGGAAGGCGGAATGGGGCGTTACCTGCGCAAGTTTTTCATCCGCCGGACGCTCCGCATTTTCCCAATCTACTACCTCACCGTCGCCATCCTGTACATCCTGAATGTGCCGCCCGTTCGCGACACCATCGGCTGGTGTTTACTTTACGCCACGAATATCTACATCGCCGTCAATCAGCACTGGATGGGCGTGATCGACCACTTTTGGTCGCTGGCGGTGGAGGAGCAATTTTATATTTTCTTTCCGTTCCTGATTTTCCTGGTTCCGCGCAAGTGGCTGGTAGAAAGTCTCATAGCGATGGTACTGCTGAGCGTGGCCTTACGACTGTATTTTTATCTGGCGGGCTACGAATGGATGGTCAACTACGTGTCGATGCCCATGTGCCTGGACTCCTTTGGGCTGGGCGGGCTAATGGCCTGGCTGCAACTGCGCCGCCCGGAGCTTTTTACCAGAATTTTCATCAATCCCATTTGGATTTTGGTAGGATTAGCGGCCTGGATTCTGGTGGTAGTTTGGTCGAAATCCTATGTCGAACTCCACAATATCGCCAACGATGTGGTGGACCGCTTCGTAAGTTCGGTGTTTTGCGCCTTCCTGATTGGTAAAGCAGTGCTGGGTTTTGGCGGCTTCATGAAGTGGTTCTTGGAAAACCCAGTCAGCAATTATTTGGGCAAGATCAGCTACGGCATGTACCTGTACCATAACTTCGTCTATAACCATTTCCACACCCAGCCGGGCCACCCAACCCTGCGGCTGCTTAACAAAATCCAAAGCTGGTCGCCCGTTCTGGCGGATTCGCTGGCTTTCCAGATGGCCTTTTTCTTTGTACTTACCGCCGGACTTGCCGCCCTATCCTGGCAATTCATCGAAAAACCGATCAACAACCTCAAAGACCGCTACGCCCGGTAGGCCGTGCGGGAAGCTGAATGTATTTTCCTAATTTTGCAACGTTTCATATAGAAGGAACAAAGTTCCGAAGGCACAAAGCCACAAAGTGGCACGGGCCACCCCGCACAAAGTTCGCGTAATAGAGAGGGGGTAACTGAGAATCAACAGCATTCATCATTCATCATTCATCATTCATCACTAAAAAAACCTTGTTACTAAGCATCGTAATGCCCGCCTACAACGAAGCCGACTGCATCGAGAAAGTCGTGGCGAACTGGACGGATTTCCTGAAAAATAAGTTTCCGAACGATAAAACGACGCTCATCGTCATCAACGACGGTTCCAAAGACCGCACGGGAGAGTTGCTGGACAACATGGCCCGCACCAATACCCGGCTGACGGTCGTCAACCAGCCCAACGGCGGCCACGGCAACGCGGTGGTCAATGGCTATAAGAAAGCCATGGCCCTGAACTCGCAATACGTCTTCCAGACCGACAGCGACGACCAGTTCGTGACCGATGATTTCGACAAACTCTGGGAGAAGCGGAATGAGTCCAAATTCATTTTGGGCTACCGCGAAATTCGTCACGACGCCTCCGTCAGATTGTTCATTACCAGGGTACTACGCGGCACTATTTCCACCGTGTACGGCACGTACATTCTGGACAGCAACATTCCTTTTCGGTTAATTGAAGGTAATTTCTTAAAAAAACTTCTGCAACAACTACCCGATCCGGCCCCCTTTGCCCCCAATATTTTCCTGGCGGTAATGGCCAAAAAAGCGGGTGAAAAGCTTTACGACATACCCATTACGCACAAGGACCGCGAGACGGGAGAGGTTTCCATTGTCAAGTGGAATTTGTGGAAAGTCTGCGTCCGCAGCTTCCGCGAATTACTCCGCTTCCGCATCGAGTTGAATGATAAAGTGAAAGCGTTGAGGGAGTAATCAGTACCTGAGTACCTTAGTACCTGAAAGAAAACAGAGAACTAGCTTTACATATTTTACAAATATCAAAACCTCATGTACTCAGGTAATCAGGTACTTAGGCACTTTGAATCTTTTCCACTTTGCCAGCCAAACGATACGCCATCCCGATTCTGATTGTCGCCATTTTGGCGGTGGCTGGCTATTTTTTGTTTAAAGGCGAGCGGTCGCGGGCGGCCTGGGCCTATATTCCGGCCAATGCGGCGGCAGTCGTTACCAGCAATCGCTTGCAGGATTCCACTTTTTTGGTTACCGAGTTGGCCATCAACGTCAAGCAGTTTCCGCTGGTCAATGAGGCGGGCGGTAGTTTGTCGCTGCTGCTTTGGATCACGCCCGATCAACGTGTATTTGAGCGGACGCTGCGTGGCAAAACCCTCACCTACTCCTACCATACGCGCACTTCTTCGGGTTTTGGCCTGATTCTCTACGTGCCGCTGGCCAACGATACGGAAGTGGATTGGTGGTCGAAGCCCAATCGCCAGGATGTGCGGGTGCTGCGTCATTCCTTTCAGGGTGTGTCCATTACGAACATCAACGATCTGAATTCCAAGCCGGTCTGTTCGTATATTATTAAAGACAATTATTTGATTATCAGTCAGTACGGTGATTTGATTGAAGATGTGCTGCGTCGCAACAGCGAGACGGTCAGTCAGTTTGCGCTGGAAGATCAGTTTCGGAAAGCGGACGAGTCCAAATTTGGGCTAAATGTGTATCTAAAAAACACGGTCTGGAAATCGTTGCTTACCGGCTCCAGTTTCTCCCAACCTGCCCTGGCCGAATACTTCAAACTCCTGCCCGCCTTGCAGGACTATCATTTGGCAGAAACCGACAAAGCCAATGTGGTTTTCGAGTCGATCGGCGGTAAAACAGGCAAAAATTATATGGCGGAGTGGCTGGCCGGGCAAAAGGGCAAGAACTTCCGCCGTCATCAATATATTTCCCAGCAAACCTCGCTGTTTTTTCGGGTAGCGAGCGGGGACAGTCTCGATTTCAAAGAAAATTTTCAGGACTGGCACGACGATTTCTCTACGCCCGCCTGGGAAAAGCTTAGGTATCACATCGGCAGCGACCGGGAGGCGCTTATCAAGAACGTGGGTTCGGAGCTGATTCTTTGCCAAATCGAGGGGAACAACAGTATCACCGACGGTAAACTCGCGCTGGTGGAGTACGCCCACTACGACAAATTGCGACCCATTCTTACCAAACTAGCGCAGCTATCGACTAGCGAATCGAACGTCTCGCTCGACAAATACCAGGGCTATGACCTGTATTCCGTCCCCATTCCCGAACTTCCGGCGGCGCTCTACGGCCCCCTGTTCAGCGGTTTTCCCCGGACGTTCATTACCTACGTGGCCCCCTATCTGGTGCTAAGTAACAGCTCTCAGGGTTTGCGCAATTACATCTCCAATTTTGAAAACCGTATTACCTGGCAGCAATCGCCCGAAATGGATAGTATCCTGATTACCAACCAGTCGCCACCGCAACTAGCCTTGGTAGCCAGCCTGCGCAAGATCAGCAGCAGTCGTAATGTAGGTGGTATATTTTCCGAAAAGGTCGAGAGCGTACTTCTCGAGTGTCGACTGGATGATAGCAAAGTGATCCCGCAAATCACTATTTTACCCAAAAAGCGGCGTACTTCCGGCAAGGTCCTGAACCGTACGTTCATGGCCGGGGAAATCGACTGGGTAGAAGGCAATAATTCATTGATCGCCATTTCTCAAAACCAGGAGGCAGGTGCCGGGCAACTGTTACTCACCGATGAGAAAAATCGTCTGCTCCGACCCGATACCGGCTACGACAAGGCAGTTCCTATTACCACGCTCGATGGGCCGCTGGTCGGCTCCCCATTGAGAGTGGATTTCTTAAATATTGGTCGACAACAGCTTATCTTGGCCACCAACCGAAGTTTGTACGCTATCGATGA
>JBBSKK010000032.1:0-13236 GCA_038256395.1 Cytophagales bacterium
ATTACAGTTCAGGAAGCAAAAACTAACGCGGACATTTTGAAATGCCGCCGGGCGGTGCAGGCTTTGCGGCCTTTGCTGGTCGATGACGTATACGAAGAAGCGGTGCGCCGGACTCTGGCGGATAATCGGCAAATGATTTTTGTGGAGAAAAACGGCGAGGCCGCCGCCGTGGCGGTGTTCGAGACGGGCTACAATCTGTACCGCGGCAAGTACATCTACGTGGATGACCTCTCGACGCTGCCCGAAACCCGTGGCAAGGGCTACGCCGGGTACCTGCTCGACTGGATGATCGACTACGCCCGCCGTGAGGGTTTCGACGAGGTACATTTGGACTCGGGCGTGAGCGAAGCGCGCACCAATGCCCACCGCCTGTACCTCAACAAGCGGATGCAGGTCACGAGCCTGCACTTTGCGCTCAAAGTGTAAGTCGCTATTCAGCCCCGTTCATGTATGGCAGAAATTCTCCTGACCCGTCGCGAAAAATGGATTGAACGCATCGGGCAAATCGGCTTGGTGGCCATCGGAACGGTGTACGTGCTGGTAGGGACGCTCACCTTCGCCAGCGCGGTGAATATCGGCGACAGCGTCAACCGGGGTAAGGTGTCGCAAATACTCCGCTGGGTGCAGGACCAGCTTTTTGGGCAGATTCTGCTGGGTATCATCACGCTCGGTCTGCTGTGTTACACCGTCTGGCGGTTCATCGAAGCCATCATGGACACCGATAATAAGGGCAACAGCCTGCGCGGACTGGCCCTGCGGGCGTCGTACCTCTCTTACAGCGCGGTGTACGGCACCTTGACCTACTACGCTACCCGACTTTTGCTCAGCCAAGTCGGCGGCTCACAACCTACCGACGAGGACACCCGCGAAACCGTGGCTCAGGCCTTGCTCGAACTGCCCTATGGCCGCTGGCTGGTGGGGGCGTTCGCGCTGGGTACGGCAGGCATCGGCGTTTTCCAGATTTATCTCTCACTGTCTGGTACTTACCGCCAGGTTATCGAAGAAAAGGAAATCGACACCCGTGCCAAGGAAATTCTCATTCGCTCGGGCCAAATCGGCTACGTAGCGCGAGCCGTCGTGTGGCTCATCGTCGGCTACTTCCTGCTGCTGGCCGCCCTTCGCTCCAACTCCGAGGCAGCGGGCGATTCCTCCACTGCTCTCAACTACCTTGAGTACGAATACGGCACCCTCACGCTGGCCACTGTGTCGCTGGGGCTGGTGTGTTACGGAATCTTTCAGTTCGCCAGGGCGAAGTACCAGCCGATTGTGAAGAAGTGAGGATGGCACGGGTATAGTTTTAGTACACCAAATGGCCTATCTCAATTACCCACAAAACGCTCAATTATCAAATGTCTACTTCCCGCGATCGCTGGATCGAAACCGCCGCCCGCGTGGGCCTTACGGCCAAGGGGTTCGTCTATTCCCTGATCGGCATCCTTACTTTCATGGCCGCCTTCGAGTTGGGCCGCGGTGACGACAAGGGAGGCAAGTCCCAAGCCCTGCAGTGGATCGATGAGCAGCCCTTTGGGCAAGTCCTGCTAGGTCTGACTGCCCTCGGATTGCTGTGTTATAGCATCTGGCGATTAATCCAGGCTTTTCTTGATACCGAGGACAAAGGAAGTGACATGAAGGGCCTGGCCGTACGGGGACGATACCTGTTCAGCGGCATCGTGTACGGCGCTTCCGCTTTTTACGCTGCTAAGCTAGTGTTCGGTAACGGCTCGGACGAAGGCAGCGGCGACACGCGCGAAACGGTCGCCCAAAAACTACTGGAACAGCCCTTCGGCCAATGGCTGGTGGGAATTGTTGCGGCGGGCGTAATGGCCGTCGGAGTGTACCAAATTTACTATGCTCTTTCTGAAAAGTACCGCAAGAAAATTCAGGAGTCGAAGCTGGATAACAGAGTAAAGGAAACGCTGCTGGCGTCGGGCAAAGTAGGCTATATTGCACGAGGTATCGTATGGCTGCTTATCGGCTATTTATTCCTGCAGGCCGCCCTGCAGGCTGATTCCGACGAGGCGGGCGGCTCCAATTCCGCTTTCAGCCTCCTGGAACAGCAATGGGGTTCATGGGTTTTGGCCGTGGTGGCATTGGGGCTTTTGTGCTACGGCATCTTTACGTTCCTCCGGGCGCGGTACCAGCCCATCAGTACACGGTAGCCGTTCAGCCGGGGCGGCCCTTGCCGTTCTTCGACTAGTATTCAGCTTTGAAAAATAAAAAATCCCCGTGGGCAACCCTACGGGGATTTTTGGCATTACTGGTATTGAAGGCTGACAAAGCCTGCTGTCTTTGAAAACCATTGTCCACCGTCCATTGTCCACTCAAAAAGAAATCGTCCGCCAGTGCCAACGGGAAAACCCATTCGCCCAAAAGCGATTGTACGATCGCTACGCGAACGGGCTTTTTCGCCTGGCCCGCCGCTACGTGCGCAATACCATGGAAACGGAGGAGGTGTTGATGAACGGATTTTTGAAAATATTCAAGGCCATCGTCGCCTTCGAGTACCGCAGCGACGACGAACTGGAAGTGTGGATGAAACGCATCGTGGTCAACGAAGCCCTGATGCACCTGCGCAAAACCAAAAAGGAACAAGGGCTTTTCGCAGACACGGATTTGGAAGAAGCCACTGCCGCCGCCCAGCCCGCCACGGCAGAGGGCGACCTCCACGCCGAAGGAATCCACGAGTTGATTCTGCATTTGCCCGACGGCTACCGGACGGTTTTTTGCCTCCACGCGCTGGAAGGCTACACGCATCAGGAAATAGGCACAATGCTGAATATCAGCGAAAACACCTCGAAATCACAACTCAGCAAAGCCCGCGCGGCCTTGCAGAAATTACTGGTCAAAAACGGCTACAGCTATGAAAGATGAAGAAATGGACGACCTCTTCCGCCGCAACGCGGACTACCTCGCCGACGAACCGCCCCGCGACTTCGACAAAGATGCCTTCTGGCAGCAGTTGCAGACAGAATTGCCGAAAAAGACTGATCGCCGGAAAAAAGGGGCGGCTTGGTGGTGGGTGGCGGCTTCGGTGCTTTTGGCCGGAATGGTCGGCGGAATCTGGTGGATGCAGTCGGCGGAATTGGGCGCAGAGAAGCAATTGTCGGGAAAAGCCGAAGTGAAAACGTCGCCGACACCGTGGTCTGTGTCTTCACAGACCCGCGACGATGAGGAGAAACCGATCGGCAAGGCCGAAGAAGGGTTGTTGCCGGAAAAAGAAGAAGGTCTTTCCCAAAAGACAGAAAAGCCGGGCAAAAGGCTTCTGACAAAAAAAGCAAACACACCTTCTCGCCCGTCGCCACTATCAGAGACAGAACGAATAGCCTTAGATATGGTAGAAAAGTCATCCGCCGCAAAGCCGCTTCCGCTTGAAAATGAACCTGATTTGCCGGAAGTCGTAGCCCCGGCGATTCCCGAAAAGCCTGATTATCGCGTGGTACACATCAATGAAATCAGGCAGCGTAAGCAGCAGGAAGCCAAGGCGCGGTCGCGCATGGTTTTCAGGATTGGGTTTCCTTCTGGGTCGCGCCTCACCGCGCCAAGCGATAACGAACCCTTGCTGACTATCCCCATGCAGCACTCCCCATGCAGCACTAAATTCTAATTTTTTATCTCCTTTTAACCAAAATCTAATGAACAGATTATTTGTATGCATCGCCCTCCTGCTGGGGGGCGTCACGAAACCCCTTTTGGCGCAACTTGGTGGAGTCAATTATTCCTTTGACTCTCGGCTCGACTCCGACGCCTTCAAAAAAGAGTACCCCGGCTTGCTGGGCGCGACCTCGTTCGAGATAAAATTGTCGAAAGGAAATGTACTGCTGCTAAAAGCCAAAAAGTACTCCCAGTTGAAGCTGGTGCAACGCCCCGACTCGCTGGTGCGCCTTTTCTGGGACGACTACCGTACTGTCGTTGATGGTATTCCCGAGGATACCGACGGCTTGTCGGTTCACTATGCGCTGAACGACAACGAGGAGCCGCAACTTCGGTGGAAGAAGTACCCGCAAAGTACGACTGATTTTACCGTAGTAGACAAAGAACTTGTTCGGTTGAAAACCGTGCAGGACACGCTAAAAATAGTGGTGAATAAATTCGACCGGGAAGCAGAAATGCTCCTGCTGGCCAATGACCTCAGCGATATTCCGGCTCTTTTTGAGGAAATGCGTGAGAAAACGGCTTTCCTGTTTGAAAGTATGGAGAAGCGCACCGACCCCGTCGTACTCGATCGTTCGCCCGAGGTCTATGGCCGCTATTTGGGCAATCGACAAGTACAACTGGCCAACTTCGGATCGGATATGCTGATGATCAGTCCGGGAGCAAGCATTGGCTATATCCGGGGCAACTGGATGACTTCTCTGGGTGCCGGGTTTACGTTTTATCTTGAAAAATCGAAGTTAAGGCCGACCTTCGGCTATCACCACCAGTATTTTTTTGGGCACGATGCCGAGGGAAAAATGAAGGCGTTTCAAAACGGTTTCGCGATGGCTGGGTTGGCTTTTTTCAAAAAATCGAACACTAATATCATCGGGCGTAAACCGATTGTGCAAACCGGGTCGCTGACGCTCGGCTACCTCGTCCACCGCCGGGGCGACTACTACGAACCCAATACCTGGCGGATTACGGGCGGGCTGAATCTGACGCCCAATGTCAAGGTGGAGCCGGAGGTGTACTTCAACGGGACGTTCAAGAATTTGAGTCCGGGGCTGAGGTTTACGGTAGGATTTTGACTTGCTACTTCCCGAAAGCTTGGAGCGTAGGCGGCAATTCCATTTGGGCCAGCCTTTCGGGAAGTTCGCTCATTCGGACGGCGGCAGGATATCCTCCTCCTCCAATATAGTTTGCAGACAAAAGCTGTACTCCGCAAAAAGTACCATGTCGTCGATCCACTCGAATATTTCCATTCGGCGGTTAGGGCGCAGCAGCAGGATTTTGCGGCTTTCGGTCAGAATCCAGGCGACGCCCTCCACGCCGAACTCGATGAGTTTCTCGGATTTCTGGACGAGGTAAGCCATGTCCGACCCGGCGGGCGGATCGTAGGAGTAGTCTGTCGGGTCGATTTTTATATCGACCTCGATGATAAATTTGGGCGGGATGGCCGTATAGTTTTTTACCCAGGGGTTGCCGGAATCCGCTTTTTTACAAATCAAGATGTCGCCCGAGAAGTTATCATTCTTGCGGACGTGTAAGCCTACCTCATTGGTTGGGGTCCAATACTCCTTTTTGGGAAGCACCGATTTCAGATAGCCTACGATTGCCTGTACAATGAGGCCCTGTAAAAAACTGCTTCCCATAATTTCGCTTTCGTTTTTTAGCCCCAGCAGTACGTCGCGGTAGCCCCGCCGATAGTACTTCCTGCCTCCGAATTCTTCGTAGAGCAGTGTTTCGGGAATTTGTGCAGTGATGGTTTCCATAAGCGGGTCTTTTTTTCAAAAAAAAGCTTTTTGGCACATATTCGCCGATGAGTCGCGGTCGGCCAGACGCGGTCGGCCAGACGCGAAGCATCGCGTCTCTACTACTCCTCCGGTTCGCTGCGTTTGGCGAATTCGGCGTCGATCAGGTATGCGCCTTTCGTCACCAGCTTTTGTCCGGTCAAATCGACGGGCGTTTTGATGGCGATGTGGCCCGAATCCGCCGTGTCCCCGATTTCTACGGGGATGCGGCGGAATTCGCGGTTGTTTTTTTCAATGTAAATAAAACCGTTCGCGCCTTTCCGCACCAGTGCGCCGGGCGGCACGGTAAGGGCGGGGTGGCTACCCGTGCGGATGTAGGCGGTCACGTACTCGCCGGGAATGAGTTCACTCTCCCGCTTTTCGTCGCGGACGTGCGCATGGATGTTCAGGCTGCGGGATTCGCCTTCCAGCATTCGGCCTACCAAATGCACGTAAGCTGTCATGGGCTGGCCGTTGGCGGGAATGACGCGCACTTCCTGGCCTTTCTGAATGAAAGATGCGTCCTGCTCGAACACGTTGAGCTCGATGTGCATGTGGCTTTTGTCGATGATTTCCAGCAATTCTTCGCCGGGCATGACTTGCTTGCCCAAGTTGATGTTAGCGATCGTGATATAGCCGTTGACGGGCGAGACAATCCGTGCCGCCGACGCGATGCCATCTTTTTCCAAGGTACCCACCGATAGCCCCAGCAACTTCAATTTAGCGGCAAGCGATTGGATCAAGGCTCGGGTGGCGTCGTAGTCTGCCTGGGCCTTTTCGTAGTTTTTCCGCGCTCCGACGTTTTCGGCACTCAGCGTTTTTTGCCGTTCCAGTTCTTTTTGCAGGAAAGTCAGTTGGCTGCTGTTTTGCAGATAATCCTGCTGCAACTCAATGAAGTCGAAGCTTTCCAGCGTCGCCAGCAACTCACCCCGACGGACGCGCTGCCCCGGCAGGGTGTTCACGTACTTTATTTTGCCACCGATGGGCAGGCTGACCGTGGCGCGATTTTCGGGCGGTAAGTCCACCCGGCCATTGGCCTTCACTTCCGAGCTTACGGTTTCGTTTTTGACGCTGCCCAACTCTACGCCGATGGCGCGGTACTGCGGCGCGGTCAGCGTGATTTCGTTGGCGGTGGCGCTGTAGGGCGTGGTAGTTGATGTCTGCTCTTCTGGCTGTGATTCTGTTTGGCAGGAAAGCAGCGCTGCCGACCAGAGGCAGCAGATGCCAACGATCCGTTTCCAGTTATTTTTTTTCATATACACACTTCTTTGGCCATTTGATGTCGGGGCAATTGTTCGATTACTGCTTTGCTTTGTTTGTGGCTGGCTGACGCACGCCAGACGCAGCATGCTGCGTCTCTACGGTATTCCTAGGATTTCCTCGATTCGAATTAGACTCAGGTCGTAATCCAGCACACTATTTAAATATTCCTCCCGCAACAAATACGCCTGCCGAATAGCAGCAAAAAACTCCACGTAGCCTATTTCGCCGCTGGTGTAGGCGGTGAGGGCCGTTTGGCGGATGAGCATGGCTTGCGGCAGGGCCGAGTTCTCGTAGTATTCCAGTGTGGCGGCCAGACTTTGCTGCCGGGCGCGGGCCACTTCCAGTTCGGTGGCGAGTTGCCGGACGGTGTAGCTGAGCTGCGTTTCCTGAATCTGCTCCTGAATGCGGGCGGCTTGCACGCGGGCGGTTTGGGCTTTGGTGAAAAGCGGAAACGACACGCCCAAATGCACGGCACTGTATCCCAAATTGCGCTCGATGGACTGATTGAGGACGCCCAGCCTCCACTCGGGCAAGCGGGCGCGTAGTTCGAGCGTGGTCAAGCGGCGGCTGTTCTCGATTTGCTGCTGCAAAACGTTCAGTTGGGGATTGTTCTCCACCGCTACTAATGCCTCCACCTCCGGGCCAAGTGGCCGCCGCAGCGCCACGAGCGTGTCGATTTGCAGGCTGTCGTCACTTTGTAGCAAAAGCCCCAGCGAGGCATAATGCACGTACCGATCGCGGCGGGCATTGCGGATGCGCTGGCTAAGGTACTGCGCGCGACTTTGGGCCGTCACGGCTTCCAGGCGGTTGGATTCGCCCGTGCGGAAACGCACCTCCGCTGCCCGGGCCGCTTCCCGGTAAAGCGCGTTTTGCTCTTCCAAAATAGTTAAAAATTGCTGGTCGAAAAGCAATTGGTAATACGTACGCTTGACTTCATTAACCAGCCGCACTTGATTGACTACCAACTGGTAACGCGCGCTCTGCACATTTCCTTCGATTACCTCCCGCTGCGCCCGGTACACTCCCGGTGCCGAAAACGACTGGATGGCCGTCACGGTATAGTCTAATGGTCGTGCCTGCGTCTGCCCGTACTGCATATCCACCGCCGTCTTGGGCGGATTGAACGATGAAGGCAGCAGCGCCTGCTGCTGCTGAATGCCTAATTGGTCAGATTTGATGAGCAAGTTCTGCCCAGCCGCCTCTTCAATGGCCTCCGGTAATGAAATCACTCTTTGAGCTTGGGTTTTGGAAGGGAGGCACAAAGTTGCAAAGGCACAAAGGCACAAAGTGAGGATTTTTGACTTTGCCCCTTTGCCTCTCAACCCCTCTGCCCCTCCTTTCACCAAACTATACAACACCGGCAACACCACCAGCGTCAGCAGCGTGGCCGTGATTAGGCCACCAATCACAACGGTCGCCAGCGGACGCTGCACCTCCGCGCCCGCCGAGGTGGAAAGCGCCATCGGCAGGAAGCCCAGCGAGGCCACCGAAGCCGTCATAATCACGGGCCGAAACCGGGCCTGGACGCCGTGCAGAATGCGGTCGCGCAGGTTGCGGTCGCCTTCTTTTTCCAATTGATTTAAATAACTAATCAGGACGATGCCGTTGAGAACTGCCACGCCAAATAGCGCGATGAAACCCACGCCCGCCGAGATGCTGAACGGCATATCGCGCAGCCACAACGCCCAAATCCCGCCCACCGCCGAGAAAGGTACGGCGGTAAAGATCAGCAATGCCTCCACCAGCGAGCTAAACGTAAAATACAGCAGCACGAAAATCAGGGCCAACGCCAGCGGCACGGCGATGAGCAGCCGGTCGGTGGCCTGTTGCAGGTTCTCGAAGGCGCCGCCGTAGCTGTAATAGTAGCCTTCGGGCAGTGGGACGCCCTTCTCGATCTTGGCTTGAATAACCTGCACCACGCTCTGCACGTCGCGGCCCAGGACGTTGACGCCGATGGTGATGCGCCGCTTGGTGTCGTCGCGCGAGATCTGGGCCGGAGCTTCCTGGTACGTGATTTCAGCCAACTCACCCAACGGCACCGCTCCGCCGCGTGGCAGCGGCACGTAGAGGTTGCGCAAGTCGGTGAGGTCGGTGCGGTGGGTGCTGTCGAGCCGCACGACGAGGTCGAAGCGGCGCTCGCCCTCGAAAACCACGCCCGCAGTCTCGCCCGCGAAGGCCGTGCGGATGAGTTGGTTGACATCGGCCACGTCCAGGCCATACTGCGCCAGGCGGTCGCGATGATAGACGGCGTTGATTTGTGGCAGGCCAACGATGGGTTCGACGCGGCAACTGGCCACGCCAGCGATGGGCGTGATGAGAGCGGCGGCGGCGTTGGCTCGCTCGAAAAGCAGGTCGAGATCGTCGCCGTAGATTTTTACGACCACATCGGAGCGCGCCCCGGTGATCATTTCATTGAAGCGCATCTGGATCGGCTGGGTGAATTCGGCCATCACGCCCGGTACTTCGCGTTCCAGTACCTCGGCCATTTTTTCGGACATCTCCTCGCGGCTGCTGGCCGACGTCCACTCGCTGCGCGGCTTCATGTTGATCATCTGGTCGGTCATCTCGACGGGCATCGGGTCGGTGGGTACTTCCGAGGCCCCGATGCGGCCCACGACCTGCTTTATTTCGGGGAAATTTTTCAGGAGTACACGTTCGGCTTTCAGCGAGGCTTCGATGGTTTCGGTCAGCGAAGTACCCGTAGGCATTCTGAGGTCGATGGCGATGTCACCCTCATCGAGTTGCGGGATAAACTCGCCGCCCAAAGTGCTGAACAGCCACGCGCTGCCCGCCAAAATAATAACGGCCACTACGACCACCGCCACCCGAAAATCCAACGCCCGGCGCACGATGGGTTCGTAGGCCGTGAACATTTTTCCAACCAGCTTATCTGAGAAATTCTCTTCGTTTCTTATTTCTTTTTTCAAAAACAAAGCCGTGGCCGCCGGGACGTAAGTCAGCGACAATAGCAAAGCTCCGACAATGGCGAAGCTGACAGTCAGCGCCATTGGCTGAAACATTTTTCCCTCGATTCCTGACAAAGACAAAATGGGAATATAGACGATCAGAATAATGACTTGCCCGAAAACGGCCGTTTTCAAAATGCGGGCGGCGTTGGTTTGAACGGTTTCGTCCATTTGGTTTTGGGATAAACGGTCGCCCGTCTTCCAATGGCCGTGCAGAAAATGCAACACGCCCTCGACCACGATTACCGAGCCATCCACGACCAGTCCGAAATCAATCGCGCCCAAACTCATCAAATTCGCCGATACACCGAACAGACGCATCATCCCGAACGTAAACAGCATTGCCAGCGGAATCACCGACGCCACAATCAACCCCGCCCGCCAGTTGCCCAGCAGCAACACCAACACGAAAATCACGATCAATCCGCCTTCCAGCAGGTTTTTCTCGACGGTACCGATGGCGCGGTCGATGAGTTCGGTACGGTCGATGAACGGCACAATGCGGACGCCCTCGGGCAGCGACTTCTGGATTCGGGCTACTCGCTCCTTTACCAGCATGATGGTGCGCTCGGCGTCGGCCCCCTTGAGCATCAGCACTACTGCGCCCACGGCCTCGCTTTGGCCGTCGCGGGTCATGGCCCCGTAGCGCACGGCGGCGCCATACTTTACATCTGCCACGTTGCGCACCAGCAGCGGGACGCCGTTGGTGTTACGGAGGACGATGTTGCCGATGTCTTCCAGACTTTTGACCGCGCCTTCGCCCCGAATGAAGAACGCCTGACTATTTTTTTCGAGGTAGCTGCCGCCCGTGTTGCCGTTGTTGTGCTGCACGGCGGCAAAGAGTTCCGCCAGCGTGACGCCCGCCGCCCGGAGGCGCTCAGGATTTATGCTCACTTCGTACTGCTTCACGTGGCCACCAAAGCTGCTCACCTCTACCACACCCGCAACACCCGCCAGTTGGCGTTTCACGATCCAGTCCTGCATGGTGCGGAGTTCGGTGAGGTCGTAGCGGTCTTCGTAGCCGGGCTGCGGCACGAGGGTGTATTGGTAAATCTCGCCCAGGCCGGTGGTGATGGGGGCCAGGTAGGGCTTGCCGAATTCGGCGGGAATGTCCTGCTCGGCCTGAGCGAGTTGCTCGCCTACCAGTTGGCGGGCTTTGAGAATATCCATGCCGTCGTCGAAAACGACCGTAATGACCGACAGCCCCAGCCGCGACACGGAACGGATTTCTTCCACGCCCTGCACGTTGGCCAGGCTCAGTTCCACGGGCGTGGTGATGTACTGCTCCATTTCCTGCGCTGCCAGCGCGGGCGACTGCGTAAGGACGACGACCTGATTGGTGGTGATGTCCGGTACGGCGTCGATGGGGAGCTGCGACAGCGAATAGCTGCCCCAGCCGATCAGCCCCAGCACCAGCATCCCGACGATGAGCTTGTTGCCGACGCTGAACCGGATGATGGAATCGAATGACATAGCGGGTATTTAGAAGCAAATACCAAAACTACGGATTAAAATCTGGCGGGATTTTGAAGAAGGGGAAATTTAGAATGGGTATAAGTAGGAGAAGGTACCCTGATTACCTGCTCCGACCAAAATCATCCTGCACCCGCACGATGTCGTCCTCGTCGGAAGGATTGTCCGGGTCGGTATGCTGCCATATTTCGGCTACCACGCCGTAGCCGTCGGTACCGACCAGGCGGTGGCGCTCGCCGCATTTGAAGTTAACGAGGTCACCGATGGCGAGGGTTTGGAGGTCGGTTTGCTCGTCGGTGTCGGAAATAACGACGCCCGCCACGCCACCGATGAGTTTCCAGAGTTCGGCCCGGCGGTGGTGGTACTGCCACGAAAGACGCTGGTCGGGAGCCACGACCAGGATTTTAGGACTCAGTTTTTGGCCCTCCGCAAAGTCGTCCAGCGATAAATGCGGAAAAAATTCGGCCATGAACTGCACGGATTGCCGTTCGTCCAGCACGAAGAAGCCGCCCCAAGGTCGGTCAAAATCTTCACTGACGATGTCGAAGCCCTTGCCGGAAAGGAAAGTTTGAACGCTTGAAAATACTTCTTCTCTGGAAGTGGCAGGGTCAAGGTGCATAGATTGCATTTTTAGAAAGAGTAGTTTTGAAAAGCAAAGATAGCAAACAAGAAAAGAGGGCGATGGTCTTCGACTGAAACCTATTGCCCTCTCATATCTCATATCTAAATTACACCTTCACCGTCCAGCCAAAAACGTCCTCCTCCTTCCCCGTACGAATATCCGTCAAATAACGGCTCACTCGCGCCACGAATGAATCCTCTTTTATCGCTGGCAACTCATAGTCCGTTCCCTCGTAGCCGATGACCGAGAAAGGCGATACGACTACTGCCGTACCCGCGCCAAAAGCCGCTTCGAGGCGATCTTCTTTCAGCGCCTGAATGACTTCTTTGATATCTACCTTCCGCTCTTCCACCGACATGCCCCAGTGCCGGGCGATTTCGACGATGCTGCGGCGGGTGATGCCATCGAGGATGGTGTCGTTGATGGCGGGCGTTACGAGTTTGCCATCCATGACGAACATGACGTTCATCGTGCCGGATTCTTCCACGAAAGTGTGGTGCTTAGCATCGGTCCAGATGAGCTGGTCGTAGCCCTGCTCCTGCGCCAGTTTGGTTGGGTACAGCGAAGCCGCATAGTTGCCCGCGCACTTGGCCGCGCCCACGCCGCCTTCCGCCGCGCGGATGTACTGCGTCTCGACCTTCACTTTGGGCGGATTGGCGTAGTAAGTACCTACTGGACAGGTGAAAATGATAAAATAGTAGGTGTCGGAAGGCCGCACGCCCAAATACGCATCCGTGGCGAACATATAAGGCCGCACGTAAAGCGAAGTACCGGGCGCGGAAGGCACCCATCCCGAGTCAAGGCGCAGGAGTTCGGTCAGGCCGTTCATGAAAAGTTCTTCGGGTACGGAGGCCATACACATCCGCGCGGCGGAGTGGTTCAGGCGCTTCCAGTTGTCGGTCGGGCGGAAGAGCAGCACTTCGCCCTCATCGTTTTTGTAGGCTTTCATGCCCTCGAAGATGGCCTGTCCGTAGTGCAGGGCCGCCGTGACGGGGCTGAGCGGCAGGTCGCCGTAGGGCACGATGCGGGCGTCCTGCCATTCGCCGTCGTGGTATTCGGCAATGAACATGTGGTCGGAGATGTTCCGGCCAAAAACGAGGTTGTTGAAGTCAACCTCCTGCAGGCGCGACTTGGTCGTCGGCTGGATGTCGATTTGTTGGGCTTCGGCGATCATTTTTTTAGTTGACAGTGGACGGTGGACAGTTGACAGCTTCAACTTGCCGATATCCGGTTTTGAAGTTAGAATCGCAATTTATAGATTATTCATTATTCTTTGCAGAAAAATCTTAGTGTGACAAGTAAAAATTGATTTTCCGGTCGTCTATTTCCTTTCCTTTTTCAAAAACTAAAGGAGCAATTTTTGGGTTAAGGTCAGGATGCGGTCTTTCCAACCGCTCTGGCCCTTTCGGCCCACACACCTTAGCCCAACGCATGATTCCCCAATCCGAAACGATTTCCGAAGAAAAGTTAGATTTTGCCGACTTGG
>JBBSKK010000033.1:0-13107 GCA_038256395.1 Cytophagales bacterium
GTAATCAAGGAAATTGTCGATCATTTTGAATGGCAAGGCCCCGTCGGTTGCGGCTTCCCGACGGTCATCGACAAGGGCATTGCCCGCGGCTACAGCAATATGGACCCCGAGTGGGTGGGCGTCCACATCGAAGAGCTGTTCCGCAAACAAACCGCACTGCCCTTCAAAGTCATCAACGACGCCGACGCCGCCGGACTCGCCGAAATGAACTTCGGAGCCGGAATAAATAAAATGGGATTAGTGTTCGTGCTGACGCTGGGAACGGGCATCGGCTCGGGCGTCTTTCTGGACGGCAGGCTGATTCCGAATTTCGAGTTGGGCCGACTGCTGTACACCAACGGCAAACCCATCGAATACTTCGCCTCCGACGCGGCCCGGCAACGCAAGGAACTCAGCTATAAAAAATGGGGCAAGCGGCTGGACGTATTCCTGCACCATATCGTGCGCCTCTTCTCGCCCGACCTCATCATCCTGGGCGGCGGTGCCAGCAAAAAGTACCACAAGTTTCAGGATGTATTGACCATCGAGGTACCCATCCTGGTCGCCGAAACCCGCAACGAAGCCGGGATCATCGGCGCAGCGATGGCGGGGGTTGGGTTAGTTGAAAGTTGAAAGTTTTGAAAAACTGGTGTTTGGCCTTGTTTACTTGCCGACTCACAAAAACTTTGTGCCTTTGTGCCTTCCTTCAAAAAATAACCATATACAAAAACAACAAGACCAACAACACCGCCACGATTTGGATCAAGCGGCTTTGTTTGGGGAATTCGTAACTGCAGATTGGGCAGGTGGCACTTTTGGCGTCGATTTCCATGGCGCAGGAGGGGCATTCCATTGTTTTCAAACTCATGGCGGCTACGGTTGGGGTAATTCTTTTTCAGGACGGTTTGGGAAGTATTTTTCAAATCCAATAAACACTTTTTGCAGGAAAGAATTCGACCTACTGCCTTTTATCCAAAAAAATTGGGTGCATGAGCCAACCTTCCCGAAAGTTCTACATCCGTCTGCTGGATTTTTTGTCGAGAATGTCGTGGCAGAATATCTATCGCTTCTCTGCTGTTCTCAATTTTTTTCTCTCCCGGGTTTTCGGCTATCGCAAAAAAGTGATTTTGCAAAACCTGCGCCTCAGCTTTCCCGAAAAAAGCGAAGCCGAAGTCCGCGCCATCGCCCGCCGCTTTTATCGGCACCTTTCCGACCTTGTTTTTGAAACCGTCAAGTACCATACTTGTACGCCGGAGGAAATCCTCGAACGCATCGAAGGCGACATCAGTTTGGTAGACCGGCTTTACGGCGAAGGTAAAAACATTCTGTTTCTGATGGGCCACCGGGGCAACTGGGAACTGGCAAATCTGTTTTCGTCCCTGCGGTTTTCGCACAAATGCCTGGTCGTTTATCGGCCTTTGGCCAACCGAGCCTTCGACCAGTGGTACCTCGACCTGCGCACCCGCTTCGGGGCCAAGTTGGTTCCCATGGACGAGATTGCCGCCGAACTCCGCAAGCCGCATGACAAACCCTACGTGGTGGTGCTGGCCAACGACCAGTCGCCGCCGCCGGAGTCGGCCTACTGGACCACCTTTCTTCATCAGGACACGGGATTTTTCCGGGGTGCCGAAATTCTGGCCCGGCGCAACGATCTGACCGTACTCTACGCCGATTTCAGTCGCATCGAGGGCAGGCGCGGGTACTTCCACGTCGAGATTTCACTAATCTGTGAGCATTGCCGGGACGTCCCCAAAAATGGAATCCTGGGTCGGCAAATTCGGCTACTGGAACGGGATATTCGCGAACAGCCCTACAACTGGCTGTGGAGCCACCGGCGCTGGAAACATCGGCGACCATAATCAGAATACTCAAAAGGCAGAAGTATTTCCTGGAATTAAATTTTGATAAAAATTAAACGACTGTTTGATTTTAAAAATATTCCTTTACCTTTGCAAGAGACTGAACGAACATGGCCGAGGAAAAGCAGGACGCAGAGAGCAAAATAAAGGAAGCCGCCCGCCAGGTGTTTCTGGCGCAGGGCTACGAAGGAGCCAAGATGCGGCAGATTGCCGAAGAAGCGGGCGTGAACCTGGCAATGATCAATTACTACTTCCGCAGCAAGGAGCAGTTGTTCAAAAGCATCTACGCCGAAACCTTCGCGCAGTTTGTCGGGCAAATGGCCCTGATGATCAATGAACCCACACCGCTGGAAGTCAAGATTTGGAAAATCGTAGATCGTTATACCGATTTTATTATGGATAATCCGCTTATTCCCAGTTTTATACTATCTGAACAGCAAGCCAACGACGGGGCTTTTTTTAAAGAAATAGGGGTACGTGGACTTATTGAAAAATCAGTATTCAAGAAGCAATTGGTAGAGGAAGCCGAGAAAGGAAACATCCGGGCGATTGAACCGCTACAAGTTATTATAACGATTTTGGGTAACATCGTTTTCCCCGTCGTGGCGCGGCCCGTGGTGTCCTATGTAGGCGGATTGGACGACGAGGGTTTTCAGGATTTTATGAAAGCCCGTAAGCAGATTGTCCCGGAGATGATTATGGCGTATTTGAAATTGCAGTAAAAAAAATTTGTGTTTATAACAAACAAGTGTTTAAGTCAAATGTTTGATAGGCTATGAAGAGATTAGCTGTTTGTCTGTTTTTTTGGGTTAGCGGGTCAGTCCAGGCGCAGTCGGTCGTGACGCTGGACCAGTGCTACGAGGCAGCTCGCGCCAACTACCCTCTGCTCAAACAAAAGGAACTCCTGGCGCAGAATGGGGAGCTGGCAATCGAGAATCTAAATTTGATTCGGCGATTGCCCCAACTCGCCATCAACGGACAGGCGACTTGGCAATCGCAGGTGACGAAGCTACCCATCGAACTGCCCAACCTCGCCATTCCAACGCTCAGCAAAGATCAGTACCGTATTACCCTCGACGCCAGCTACACCCTCTACAACGGCAACCTGACCCGACTTCAAACTGAAGTACAGCGAGCCAGCACCGCCACATCACAGCAACAAGTGGAAATCGAGCTAAGCCGCTTGAAAGATCAAGTCAATAGCCTATTTCTCAACGCCCTGCTCACCGACGAAAACCGAATCCTCACCCAAGTCTTGCTCGCCGACATCGGCAATCGGTTGGAAAAAATAAAGGCCAACGTGCGTTTCGGAACCGTAGCCCAAATGGACGCCGATGCTCTACAAGCCGAACTCCTCACTGCTCGGCAGCGGCTCGCCCAACTCGATGCTGTCCGCACCGGATTGCGCGAATCGTTGGCGTTACTTACGGACTTGCTGATTTCAGATAGCACGAAACTGGTCGTCGAGTCATCTGAGCTAGATTATGGTACAAAAACAAATCGCCCCGAATTGCAGCTATACCAAGCGCAACGGTCGCTCTACGACGCTCAGTTTCAACTGACCGCCAACAAGACCAAGCCTCGACTGAGCCTTTTCGCCCAGGGCGGCGGTGGAAGGCCGGGCCTTAACCTGCTAAGTAACGATTTCAAAGGCTTTTTCATCGGCGGACTGCGCCTGAATTGGAATTTGTCGTCAGCGTACACCCTCAACAATGACCGCCAAATGATTACGCTCAACCGTCAAATCGTGGACGTACAGCAAGCCACTTTTGAGCGCAACCTGAGCGTACAACTGCGGCAACAGCAAACCGAAATCGACAAACTGGCCGCGCAACTCGCCGCCGACGCCGAAATTGTGGCCCTACGCAGTCGCGTCCGCCAGGCCGCCGCCGTACAGCTCGACAATGGAACCATCGCCGCCCGAGACTACACCACTATACTGAATACCGAAAACCAAGCCCAACTCAACCAGAAACTGCACGAGTTGCAGTTGTTGCAAGCCCGGATTCAGTACCGGACTTTGAGGGGCAGGTGGATATGAATTAAGAGAGATGAGATATTTCCTGCGTACTAACCTCCGACACCTGATGAAGCAGTTTTCTATTTTATTGATTTTCAATTTGTTGATAGGATTAATCGCCTGTAGTCCTGACGACGACACCGCCGATGCCTACGGCAATTTCGAGGCCGTCGAAACGACTGTCTCTGCTCAGGCAACGGGCCAACTGCAAAGCTTCACCGTCCAGGAAGGCGAATCGCTGGACTCGGGGCAGACGGTGGGCCGGATCGACACCGAGCAACTGGAATTGCGCAAAGCGCAACTCCTCGCCAGCAAACAAGCCGTGCAAAGCCGGACACCCAACGTATCGGCGCAGCTTTCGGCTTACGACCAGCAGATTGCTGTGCAACAGCAGCAACGCAAAAACCTGCTGAGGGAGCAGGAACGCAGCCAAAACCTGATCGCCGCCGGGGCTGCACCCACCAAGCAACTGGACGACCTCAACGCCCAACTCGAAACATTGGATCGACAAATCGCCCTCACGCGGCAGCAACGCGCGGCCCAAGCCTCGGCCCTCAATACCCAGCGCAGCGGCACCGTGGCCGAAACCGCCCCGCTGGCCGAGCAGGTGAGGCAACTCGACGACCAAATCGCCAAAGCGTCGGTCGTAAATCCCACCGGCGGCACCGTGACAGTGAAGTACGCCGAGCCGGGCGAGGTGGTCAGCTACGGCAAGCCGCTGTACAAAATCGCGGCCCTCGACCACATTACGCTCCGCGCCTACGTGGGCGGCGACCAGCTTGTGAATGTGGAGCCCGGCCAGCGGGTGCAGGTGGCCGTGGACGCGCCGAATGGGACGATGAAGACCTACGAAGGCGTGGTGAACTGGATTTCCAGCAAAGCTGAGTTCACGCCCAAGGTCATCCAAACCAAGGAAGAGCGGGTAAATTTGGTGTATGCCATGAAAATAGCGGTGAAGAACGACGGCGGCCTGAAGATCGGGATGCCGGGTGAAGTGCGGTTTGGCGAGAAGGCAGAGGCGAAGTAATGATCACTATCGAAAACATATCGAAAACCTACGGCGAAACCAGGGCGGTGCAGGACGTGTCGCTGACGGTGGAGGCGGGTGAGCTTTTCGGGTTGATTGGGCCGGATGGGGCGGGGAAGACGACGTTATTTAAAATGCTGGTTACGCTGCTGCTGCCCGACGCAGGCCGCGCCACCGTGGCCGGGCGCGATGTGGTGCGCGATTATCGGGCCTTGCGTTCGGTGGTGGGCTATATGCCGGGGCGGTTTTCGCTCTATCCCGATTTGAGCGTGGAGGAGAATCTGCAATTTTTTGCCACGGTGTTTGGTACTTCAATTGCCGCTAACTACGAACTCATCCGCGAAATTTACGTACAGTTGGAGCCGTTCAAAAACCGGCGGGCGGGGGCATTGTCGGGCGGAATGAAGCAGAAACTTGCCCTCTGCTGCGCCCTGATTCACAAGCCGGAAGTGCTGTTTCTGGACGAACCGACGACGGGCGTGGACGCCGTGTCACGCAAAGAGTTCTGGGAAATGCTCGGCAGCCTGAAAAAGCGCGGCCTGACCATCATGGTTTCTACACCCTACATGGACGAGGCCAGTCTGTGCGACCGTATCGCCCTGATGCAAACCGGGAAAATACTGGCCATCAACACGCCTTCGGGCGTTGAGCGGCTTTTTGACAAACCGCTTTTTGCGGTAAAAGCGAACGACACCTACCACCTGATCCAGGATTTGAGAAAAGCCCCGTTCACAATCACCTGCTACGCCTTCGGCGAGTTCCTGCACCTGACGACGCAAGACGGTATTTCAGAAAACGACATTGAAAGCTACCTCGCCGAGCGGCAGCACCAGGCGGTAGAAATCCGGCGCATCGAGGCGGGCATTGAGGATAGCTTTATGAACTTGATGCAACATGGATAAGGCCGTCACGACCAACAAACTGACCAAGAAATTCGGCGACTTCGTAGCTACCAACGAAATTACGTTCGAGGTGGCTCAGGGGGAGATTTTTGGTTTCCTGGGCGCGAACGGTGCGGGTAAAACCACCGCCATGCGGATGCTCTGCGGACTGCTGAAGCCTACCTCGGGCGAGGCGACGGTGGCGGGTTATAATGTTTACACCCAATCCGAGCAAATCAAGCAGCGAATTGGCTACATGAGTCAGCGATTTTCGCTGTATGAAGATTTGACGGTGCGCGAGAACATCCGCTTTTACGGCGGCATTTACGGTCTGAGTCGCGCCGATTTGAAAACAAAATCGGCCAACATCATTCAGGAACTCGGCTTGGGCAGCGTGGCCGATACGTTAGTAGAATCGCTGCCGCTGGGCTGGAAACAGCGCCTTGCGTTTTCGGTGGCTCTGATTCACGATCCTAAAGTCGTCTTTCTGGACGAGCCGACGGGCGGCGTGGACCCGATTACGCGGCGGCAGTTTTGGGACAAAATTTACGAAGCCGCCCACAACGGCACCACGATTTTCGTCACGACACATTACATGGACGAGGCCGAGTACTGCCACCGCGTCTCGATCATGGTCGATGGTCGCATCAAAGCCCTCGACACGCCTGCCGAACTCAAACGAGCCTACGGCGTGAACTCGATGGACGGTGTATTTCAGATTCTGGCTAGGGGAAAATCGGCGCTTTGAAGGTGCAGCGTTTTGTTGAAAAGTTGAATGGTTGAAAGGTTTAATTTTTTGATATTCAGTAAATTTTAACTGTCTCGGAACGCCCAGCTCCAACCTCGTCGGTGCGTCTCACTTCAACCCTTCAACTTTTAAACTCTTAAACAACGAATGAACCGTTTCCTCGCCTTCGTCAAGAAAGAATTCTTCCACATCCTGCGGGATCGGCGGACGCTTTTGATTTTGTTCGGAATGCCGCTGGCGATGGTGTTGCTGTTTGGCTTTGCACTGACCAACGAGATTAAGAACGCCAAAATAGCGGTACTGGACCTGGATCACGGGCCGCATAGCCGCCAAATCACCGACCTTTTGCTGTCGTCGGGTTATTTTCAATTAACCCAAAATTTGAATGCTTACCGTGACGTGGAAACTGCGTTTCGGCGAGGCGAGGTGAAGTTGGTCGTTGTGTTTCCGCCTAAATTTTCACAGGATTTTGCGCGGAACGGTGGGGCTCGGTTCGGCGCTCCGGCTCAATTACAGCTTTTGGCCGATGCGTCGGAGCAGAATACGGCAATTAGTTTGACTAACTATGCAACGAACATAATACAAGCCTATAGAAGCGAGCAGAATAGGCCGGACGCCGCGCCACCGCTGCAAATCGACGTGCAGCCGCGCATGGTTTTCAATCCCGAGTTGCGCGGCGCCTTCGTCTTCGTGCCGGGCGTGATGGCGATGGTGCTGTTGCTGGTGTCGGCGCTGATGACGTCGGTCACGATTGCCCGCGAGAAGGAGACCGGGACGATGGAGGTGCTGATGGTATCACCGCTGTCGCAGGTACAGATTTTGTTCGGCAAAGTGCTACCTTACTTGTTGTTATCATTTATTAACGGCTGTGTCATTATCGCGCTGGGCGTCTTTTTGCTGAACATTCCGCTCAACGGGAGTTTGCCGCTGCTGCTGGCCGAGACGCTGCTGTTCACCTTCCTGTCGCTCTCGCTGGGCTTGCTTATTTCGACCATTGCCGACACGCAGTTGGTGGCCATGTTCGCCTCTTTGCTGGTCCTGTTGATGCCAACGATTTTCCTATCGGGCTTCATTTTCCCCATCGAAAGCATGCCGCGTTTCCTGCAATTCGTTTCCAGTATTATTCCCGCCACCTACTTCATCGAAATCGTCAAAGGCATTATGATCAAAGGCGTCGGACTGCCACTCTTGTGGAAACCCACGTTGGTACTGCTGGGAATGTCAGCCTTCCTGATGGCGGTCAGTTTAAGAAATCTAAAACCAAGACTAGGCTAATCACCACGCTACCATGAACCGAATCTTCTACATGATGGAAAAGGAGTTTAAGCAACTGCGGCGTAACACGGTGCTGCTGCGGATGATGCTGGCGGCGCCCGTACTGCAATTGGTGTTGCTGGCCTACGCCGCCAATTTCGAGGTCAAAAACCTGAAAATAGCTGTCGTGGATCAGGATCACACCACCTACGCCCAGCGGCTGGCGGGCAAGTTTCGCTACATCGACAATTTTCAGTTCCAGGGGTATTTACCCAATTCAGAATCCGCTTATCAGGAACTCCTGGCCAGCCGCGCCGACCTGGTGCTGGTAATTCCACCACATTTCGAGCGGGATTTAGGCAAGGAAAGCCTAGCGTCGGTGCAATTATTAGTCAACGCCATTGATGGTACCAAGGGCGGCATCGCCTCGGGCTACGCCCAGGCCATTATTCGGGATTTCAATGTGGCGATTCGTACCGAAAATATTGGATTCAATTCGGACGGTCCGCCGCGCGGCGGCGTACCGTCGGGCGGCGTGGCGGGGCTGGACGTGGAGAATCAGTATTGGTACAACCCGCGCCTGGAATACAAGACCTTCATGGTACCGGGAATTTTATTTGAACTGATGTTGCTGATTGGCGGCATGATCGCGGCCCTCAACATCGTGCGCGAAAAGGAAATCGGGACGCAGGAACAGCTCAACGTAACACCCATCAAGAAGTACGAATTTATCCTGGGCAAGCTCACACCCTTCGTCATCATCGGACTCATCCAGTTCACGCTGGGGCTGTTGGTGGGAAAATTCTTTTTCCAAATCCCCATCGAGGGCAGTTTGCTGCTGATATATGGCTTCGCTTTCCTGTTCCTGCTGCTGTGCGTGGGTTTGGGACTGCTCATTTCGGCCATTTCCGACACCCAGCAGCAGGCCATGTTCGCCGTGTTTTTCTGCCTGGTCATCTTCATTTTGTTGAGCGGCCTATTTTCTTCGACTGAGGACATGCCCCAATGGGCGCAGTACCTCAACCTCTTTAACCCGCTCAAGTACATCATCGAGGTAGGTCGCAATGTTCTCTTGAAAGGCAGCACGTTACGCGATATGCAATCGCAGTTCTTCACGCTGCTGGGCATGGCGGTGGTGCTGATCGGCCTGGCTTCGTGGCGGTATCGGAAGACGATTTAATTCGCTCAGCGATTCATCAAACACCCAACCGCCTCCGTCCTTTTCTTTTCAATAGATTTTCCGGACAGAAATGCGTCGAGGGCGTCCTTCAAATAATGCTCCGTGGGTTCGGGGCGATTCCTGCCGAGGGCGTAGTACCAGTTGTCGATGGCACCCTGATACAGTACCTGGCCGATGGGGGTGGTCACGACCACCTCGGGCGTGACGCTGGCATCCCAGCGTTCCGCCAAGGCATTTTTCTTGTCTATCTCGCCGGAAAAAGGGATTTGGTATTTTTTGTGAAAATTTTTGATTTCGCGCTTTTTAATGACGGGCGACGTATAGACGCCCTGAAACTTTACGCCCCGGTCGGCGTAGGTTTCGTACATTTTTCGCAGCATGAGGGTGTAGGACTGGCAGATCGGACATTCCGGGTCAAGAAATACCCAGACGGTGCATTCGGGCGTTTTTATCCAATCCGGTTCTTCTTTTCCCAACGCCGTCATTGAAGACGCAAGCCACAGAATCAGCAGGTAAATTGAAAAGCCAGATTTCACAGGATAGAGTGGTCGGTTTTGTAAAAAAGGGAGATTTACTCAAACAAGTTTCTGGAAACAACGATTCTACCCTAAGGATATTCTTCGCCATCGGCGCGTTCGCCATCCGCCGGGCAACGACATTATTTCAATAAATCCCTTTATCTGTCGTTATTTAGCGCACGATTGCCTTTTGGCGCTAAATATTCTTTTGTCCGCAACTGAAAAGGGCCTACTTTGCGTAGTTAAGTAAAACCTGATCGCATCCGTCCCGAAGCCAACCCCTAACCTATTGCCCGCTATCTTTACCAACCCCATGATAAAATATTACGGTCGAATTTGGCTGCTTTGCCTTCTCTTTTCGGGCCTTATCTCCGCTGCCATGGCCCAGCGGGTCATCACGGGTAGGGTCACTTCGGTGGCCGACGGCTCGCCCCTGCCGGGCGTGAGTGTGCTGGTGAAAGGTACCACCAACGGCACCAGCTCCGACGCCGAGGGCCAATACCGTCTTTCCATCCCCACCTCCGGCACGGTCACGCTGGCTTTTTCCTTCATCGGTCTCGAACCCCAGGAAGTCACCGTGGGCAATAACCGCTCAGTAGTCAGCCTCGAAATGGCCGAAAGTGCCACCGAACTGAATCAGGTGGTCGTCACGGGTTACAGCCAAACCCAGCGCAAGGACGTCATCGGCTCCATTGCCTCCATCAAGAGCGATGTTTATACGGATAGTCCCGTGGTGGGCGTCGACCAGGCCCTGCAAGGCCGCGCGGCGGGGGTGCAGGTGTCGCAGTCGTCGGGTACGCCCGGCGGCGGTATTTCAATCCGTATTCGCGGCAATACATCCATTTCTGCTTCCAACTCGCCTCTGTTTATCGTGGACGGCGTTCCGGTACAGGTTGGGGCAGTTTCGGGACGGAGTTTTGGCGGCCAGCGCGACAACGCTTTGGCCATTATCAACCCCAACGACATCGAATCCCTGGAAGTGCTGAAAGACGCCTCGGCCAAGGCCATTTATGGCTCACGTGGGGCCAATGGTGTAGTCATCATCACCACCAAGCGGGGTCGCAATAACAAGACGACCATCACCGCCGACGTGCAGCGCGGTGTCACGCAAATCATCAAACGTCCGCAACTCCTAAATTCTTCCCAACTCATTGAATTACAGCGTGAGGCGGTCACCAATGCTGGCCAAGATCCGGACAAACAGGGTCTTATCGCTGGTGTGACCGACGGCGTGGATACCGACTGGGTCGACGCAATTCTGCGGCAGGGCGTGCTTCAGCAATACCAGGTTTCGGCCGCCGGAGGCGATGACCGCACCCGGTTTTACCTTAGCGGCAGCGTACGCGACGAGGAGGGTGTGCAACTCAACAATCGCTTTACGCGGTACAGTGGAGCGCTCAATGTTGATCACAAGGCCACCTCTAAACTGAGTTTTGGAGCCAACATCAACCTGGGTATCAGTAAAAACAACCGGGTGAAAGGCGACAACTTTCTGGATGGGGTCTATTCGGGGGCCATCAAGAGTTTGCCTTTTTACGCGCCTTTCAACGAACAAGGGAAATTGTACGGCCCTAACAGTATTGGCTACGCAGGTTTCCCCAACTTTAATCCCGTGGCTCAGGCGGTGTTACCGCGCTTCGTGACTCACGGCCTGAAAATGATAATTGGTGTCAATGCCGACTACGAAATAATCAAGAACCTGCGCTTCCGTACGAAGTTCAGCATGGATTACAACAACTCGGAGGAGGATCAATACGAATCGTCCGCGACGGCCATCGGAGGTTTTTTGCAAGGCGTGGGAGGCAAGGGTTATGGCGTTTATATTACCAATACGGCATTTACACTCATCAATTCCAACGTGCTGACGTACTACCTCGCCCTCAACGACAGCCACCATTTCAACGTTTTGCTCGGCAATGAGATCATCCACTCACTGGGACGCTCTTCCGACGTATCGGGCCGCCTTTTCCCAAGCGACGACTTCACCTACATCAATTCGGCGGGAATTGTGGATGCCGGGGGTTCCTTCTTCGGGCAAAACGGTTTGATTTCGTTTTTTGGAGAAGTGAAGTATGACTATAAGGATCGGTACTTGCTGGGCTTCACTTCGCGTTACGACGGTTCTTCCCGCTTTGGCCAGAACCGCCGTTTCGGACTTTTCCCTTCGGCCTCGGCGGGCTGGCGGGTTTCCCAGGAGAAGTTCATGGAAAACGTGCGCTTTGTCAGCGACCTGAAACTGCGCGGCAGCTTTGGTTTTACCGGCAACGAGCGCATCGGCAATTTTCAGTACCTGGGTACCTGGGCCAGCGCCACCTACAATGGGGCCACGGGTGTGGGACCCAACAACCTCAGCAACCCCAACCTGCAATGGGAACGCACCCGCGAAGCCAATGTCGGCATTGACGCTTCCTTCTGGAATGGCCGATTTTCGGTTACCGCCGACGTTTATAGCAACCTGACGGATAATCTGCTTTTTGCCGAGCCGATTCCCCTCACCACCGGATTCGGCAGCATTCAGGGCAACATAGGTCAGATTTCAAACAAAGGCGTCGAACTGACGCTCTCCTCCGTCAATGTGGACCGTGCGGTACGCTGGAGTACCGACCTCAACCTGACCCACAATGTCAATAACGTGGCCATGCTGGCCAATCAGGATACTTTGTTCCGGGGCTATTCGGGCAATGGCGTGGGCGGAACCAACGCCGTATTGCAGGGCCAGCCCTTAGGTACTTTCTGGGGGCTGAAATTTATGGGCGTCGATCCCGCTACGGGCGACGCTATTTATGAAGATGTCAACGGCGACGGACGCATTTCACCCGAAGACGGCCAGGTTATCGGCAACGCCCAACCTAAATTATTTGGCGGATTTACCAATAGTGTTTCTTACAAAGGATTTGATTTGAGCGTATTTTTCCAGTTTATGTACGGAAACAAGATTCTCAACTTCACCAATACATCCCTGCTTAATACCGGTTCGGATATTCAGGATAACCAAAGCATCGCAGCCCTGCGGCGGTGGAAGCAGGAGGGCGACGTGACGGACGTGCCGCGCTATGTGCTGGGCAACACCTACAATAGTTTTCACAGTAGCCGCTTTCTGGAAGACGGCTCGTACCTGCGCCTGAAAAACATTTCGCTTGGCTATAATTTGCCCGCCCGCTGGGTCACCAAGGCCAAAATGAGCGGTGTGCGGGTGTTTGCTTCGGCCACCAACCTCTGGACGCTCACCGCTTACTCGGGTCCCGACCCCGAGGTTAGTACGCTGGACGGTTCCACTACTGCGCAGGGCATCGACTTCTTCACGCTCCCGCAGGTCAAAACCATCATGGGCGGCGTGACGATCAAGTTTTAATTCAAGGTTCTTTCGATTTTATTCAGAGTATGAAACGCCAATATTTTCTTAATAAAAATACCCTGCTTCGACTACTAAGCGTTACGCTGGCTTTCATGGTCTCGCTCAGTTCGTGCCGGGAGATTCTTGAACCGCCGCCCGTGGATCTGTTGGTGGATGAGCTGGTTCTCAACGAGGCTTCCGATGTAGAAGCCGTGCGACTGGGCTTGTACAATGCCTTCCGGGGCGTGGGCGCACCGATGGTGATCGCCGGGTCCTTTACCGCTGATTTTATTCAGCACAATGGCAC
>JBBSKK010000034.1:0-12982 GCA_038256395.1 Cytophagales bacterium
AAAACATTCCAGGTAGCGGTGGCTGTCCCAGTCCATTACGGCCACGACATCGCCGGGTCGAATGCCCGATTTCCTCAGGGCGTTGGCCAGGCGGCGCACCCGCTTGTTGAATTCAAAATAATCCATGCGAAACAAATCACGATAGACGATTTCGCGGGTCGGATTGTAGCGCAGACTTTGCGCCAGCAGGCTTTTAATCAGCAGAGGCTGTTCGTGGGCGGAGGGTGTTCGGGGGATTATTTTGGTTTGTACCACAGGGTTTTAAATATGAGATATGAATTATGAGATAGGAGATAAGAAAAGGGCAAGTGGTTTTGAGTAAGTTTGATGGGCTTTAAAAGTAACGAAAGCATTCCGAAACTTATACCATTTCTTCTTGATTAGTTCACAATATGACCAACGACCCGCTTTATCCTATCCAGGCTCTCATTGAAGCTGCCCACGACCGAATTCGTCCCTACATTCATCGGACGCCGATTTTAACTTGCCAAACCCTAAATGAGATTTCGGGGGCGGAGCTTTATTTCAAATGCGAGAATTTTCAGAAAATCGGGGCCTTCAAGGCTCGGGGCGGGCTGAACGCCGTGCTGAGTCTGTCGCCCGAGGAGCAGAAGCGGGGCATCGCCACGCACTCCTCCGGCAACCATGCTCAGGCCATTGCTTACGCGGCTTATGTGGTGGGGGCTAAGGCTTACATCGTCATGCCCGACAATTCGCCCGTGGTAAAAGTGGACGCCGTGCGCGGCTACGGAGCGGAGATTACTTTTTGCAAAAACACTCCCGAGGAGCGGCAGCGAACGGTAGAGGACGTAATCGCGCGAACCGGGGCCGAGTTCGTGCATCCTTTCAACGACTACCGCGTGATCGCTGGTCAGGCGACCGCCGCCCGTGAATTAATCGAGGATGGCGGCGTGGCTTTCGACACCATTATGGCCCCCGTGGGTGGCGGTGGGCTACTGAGCGGAACAGCCCTGGCAACGCAATATAATTCAACAGGTACTCAGGTAATCGCCGGGGAACCCGAAGGCGCGGCGGACGCGGTATTGTCTTTCAAGTCTGGAAAGATTGAAAAAGCGCCTTTTGTCAAAACTATCGCCGATGGATTACTGACCTATTTGGGAGACAAGACTTTGGATATTATTTTAGAACACGTGGACGATATTCTAACGGTGTCAGATGAAGAAATAATCTCCGCCATGAGGCTGATTTGGGAGCGAATGAAGATCATTGTGGAGCCTTCCTGCGCGGTGCCGTTCGCGGCTTTACTCAAAAACAAGAAACGCTTTGTGGGACAGAAAGTGGGGATAATCCTGACGGGGGGGAACGTAGATTTAGGAAAACTACCTTTTTGAAAAGAGTGCGTGAGGTCAAGGGAAAAAATGACCACTCTATGCTTACAAAACCCTTTCCATGAAATATCCCCTACTTTCTGGTTGGTAACTAACCTGTCGTTCGTTTTTTATCCCACAACCACCTCTACTACCGCCTTCCGCACCGCCGGCGCCACCACATTCCCCAACAACTCGATGGAGTGCATCACCTGCGCGTGGGGTAGTGTGCCCACGCTGATGTGAAACAGAAAACGGGTGTTACCGAACAGTTCGTGTTCCCACAAAATCTTATCGATGACTTCCTGCGGGCTGCCTACCAGCAAGGAGCCGCCCGGCCCGCGCAGCATTTCGTAATGCTCGCGGTTCATGGCGGGCCAGCCGCGCTCGCGGCCTATGTTGCCCATTACGTGGGCGTAAGGGCCGTAGAATTCGTCCGCCGCCCGCTGGGAATCGTCGGCAATGTAGCCGTGGGAGTTGATGGCCAATTGCAGTTTGGCGGCATCGTGTCCGGCTTTTTGGTAGTTATTTTTGTAGAGATCGGTGAAGGCTACGAAGCGCTCTGGCCCGCCACCGATGATGGCCAGTGCCATGGGCAAGCCGTAGTTAGCCGCCCGTACGACCGATTCCGGTGTTCCACCCACGGCCACCCAAATCGGCAGTTCTTTCTGGAACGGTCGGGGATATACGCCCCGGTTGTCGATGGAGGGCCGGAGTTTCCCTTGCCAGGTGACTTTCTCGCTTTTGTTCAGTTTTATGAGCAATTCCAGTTTTTCGGAAAAAAGCGCGTTGTAATCGCTCATGTCGTTGCCAAAAAGCGGGAACGACTCGATGAACGAGCCGCGTCCTGCCATAATCTCCGCCCGGCCACCCGACAGCAAATCCACGTGGGCAAAATCCTGGAACACCCGCACCGGGTCGTCGGAACTGAGTACCGTCACAGCGCTGGAAAGACGGATATTTTTGGTTTTGACCGCCGCCGCTGCCAGCACCACCGCCGGGGACGACACCACAAAGTCGGGGCGATGATGCTCCCCAATGGCGATTACGTCCAGCCCGAGTTGGTCGGCCAGTTCTATTTCCTCCATCAGGTTCATCATCCTTTGATGCGGGCTAATGAGTTGTGCGGTCGTGGGGTCGGGCGTATTTTCGACAAAGGTGCTGATTCCTATTTCCATAATTGATGTAGGTACATGGTTTTTTTCTACAACATCGGAAGAGCGGCAAATCGTTGCAAGGCCGCTTAATTTGCGCTTTTTACTTTATCTTTGAAAAAAGACTGTGCAACTATGGAAACCACGAAGCAAATTCCCAAAATCCTGATTTACGAAGAGTTTAACGGCCATCCGATTTATCGGAAGGGGTATAAAGACTTTGTATTGGGGCTAAAAAAAATCGAAGAGATAAACATGGGAACTAGTCAACTACAATATTTTATTACCAGCAGCATCATAAAGTACCTGAACCGAAATTTGCCTGATGAATACTTTGCTGGTAGCTCGGAATTAGGCCTTCACCTCAAAAAGGGAACCAATTTTGCTGCCGATATAGCCATTTATCGAGAAGGTCGTTTGAACACAGGCTTCCATTCTACTCAATATACCGAGGTACCGCCTGACGTGGTAATTGAAGTCGATATTAAAATTGATGAATCGGAGCACTTTCAAAACAAAGACGAGTATTTTCAAAAAAAAACCGAGCAGTTGCTGGCTTGGGGCGTTAAGCGGGTGATTTGGGTATTTTCGGCAACTCAACGAGTGCTGGTAGCCGATAATTTACAAAAGTGGGAATTCATTAGCTGGGATATACCTTTCACTGTCATCGACGACCACGAAATCAACGTCTGGGAATTGCTGCTAAAAAATGGCTTTCAGGTTTGAGACGACCCATCTTTTACCTCATCCCGGATTACTGGGCTTATTCTTAAAACTCAATCTAACTCAAAGTGCGGGTCGACCAATGCGGAGAGTTTTAAGTGAAAGAAACAAATACAAAAGTCATTTACACCATTTTGACTCTGTCATAAAAATGCGGCACAATCACAAGGTTTCGTATCCAAACCGTTATTAATCAGTTGAGTGTTGCAATTCAGAAAAAAAATGGCTCTCTGACAAATTTTGTGGAAGATTACTATTTAACTTGATTTTAGCAAGTAGAAATTTAATAACTACCTTAAAATGAGTAAGCTAAATGGATTCTTGCCTACATATAATCGAAAGGAACAATTTGTTCCACAAGAGTTGTAAAAGTACTTTGTTTTTTAAACCAATTTTCTTCGGGTACAATAATTGTAAGGGTAGAATCTTTTGCTGTTATTGTGGAACAATTTCCACTTTTCCCTTAACAAATATCCATTTTTACCACTTTCATTATGAAATCTGCATTACTCCGCTCCTTATTGGTGATAACTTTCACCGTGATGTCGCTTCATGTCTATGGGCAAAACGAGTATTCATCTAACTGCAACGACCCGGCGGGAGGTTGCGATACCGTTGGCATCCAACACAAAATCAGTCCCTGGCGAATCGGGCTTTTTGTCGGCCCGGCAGTGGCCTACTGCGGAAGCTGGGAGAATACCTTCAATTCCGATAAGTTCAGAGACAAGTCACTCTTTAACGGAATCGGGTTCAATGCCGCCTTCAATGCGGACTATTATTTCAATAAGTCACAAACCTCACGCCTGAAATTTGGATTGGGTGCCGTAGCTGGCATCCAGAACTTTTTTCTAAGAAAGGATGTGAATCCTTTTCTCGAAAGACTCATCAACAATGCGGGCTCGCGCAATCCGGTCATTCAGAAAGCTCCCTCTGAGGACTTCTACCTTACTTTTGGGCCGGTTCTGACTTTTTCTTTTACCAATAGCATCAGGTCCCCCTATCTGGAAGCATCAGTAAGGGGAGGGGTTTTCCGCACCACTCCCGCCGCAATTTTTGTGTACGATGGCACTACCGGAGATAATGTTTACTCGGTAACGGCTTCCAACAAGCGTTATTACCCTGGTCTTTTGGCCACCTTAGGATTTTTTATCCCCAGTAAAAACAACTTGTGGGCGTGGGGCATAGAAGCAACCGGCTTCCGAACCAAGGTGGACTATATTTTCCCCGGCGCTACGATTTATCCATATACCAGAAAACATGGTGGATTTAGTGCGGGTGTTGCCGTACGAAGGAGGTTTGAAAAAGATATTCCGGTGGCAAAAGAGCCCACCCCACCCATTGTGTGCGTAGCGCCTGAGATCGATATTATGATGGACGGACAATCCATAAAAGGATACAACTTCAACCTGAAAAAGGATACTACACAGGTCGATTCGCTGATGCTCACCTGGCGAACCAGAAGTACTCCCGACTCTGCTACCACCGAGACATTTACGGCTCGCATCCACCAATTGAATAACGGGCAGGACAAAGTTATTGCCCAGGTCCTTTGCGTAAAAGAAAACAAGCTGCTGTGGCCTGCGGAGTACTTGGCCCCCAATGGCCACCCGGTAATGGGACAGTACTTGGTGACGGTACAAAGCAACCGAGTGTCTTCCTGCGCATCCTGCGTGAGTGAGGCAAGTGCAACCGGCTTTGCGGTGAGGGACAGCGTAATTATTCCACCACCACTGCCACCCGTACTCTGCTACAAGCAGTGCGATCTGGAAATCTATGCTTATCAGCGGGTTAGGAAAGGTACCCGAATTAAATACGGCAAATCACCAGAGAGTTGCGAAGATTGTATCTGCCCAATCGACACGGTTGCCAGGTATGTTTCTGTCTATCGGCTCCTTGGTACCACCAAACGCGATAGCTGCGATGCCAACTACCTGAACGTAAGGGATGAAGTTGCAAAAGCAGATATCAAATTCCCGTCTTGGGTTCGGACGATCTATGTGAAAGTACGATCGACAGTACTGGGAGATTGTGATGTCCCACAGGGGGTAACAGTAAAAAATTACTCTGCCACCTATCGAAGAGGAGTAGTTGGGGTGTTTAAAGAAATCCCGCAAAAATAGCAAGGGATAAAACGAGAAACGTGCTGATGGGCAATCCCATCAGCACATTTTTATTTGGCCAATGAATCCAGCCCAAAACAAACAAAACGCAATCGCCTTTTACAGATTGGCTTACGAAGGAAACCCTCGGGAGGCCGTTGAACTCTACGTAGGCGACAAGTACATTCAGCACAACCCCCTAGTTGCCGATGGTCGAGAGGGCTTTATCCAGTATTTTGACAAAATGAAGGCGGAATACCCCGACAAATCCATCAACTTTGTGCGAGCAGTGGCCGAAGGTGATTTGGTAGCCTTGCACACCTATCAGGTTTGGCCCGGTAACGATCAGTACGTGACGATGGATTTTTTTCGGTTCGATGGGAATGGGAAAATCGTCGAGCATTGGGATTCGATCCAGCACGTTCCCGCCGGGACTGTGAGTGGCAATCCGATGTACTGATTTCGGTATTAAATCATATTTTACCCCAAATCATGCGTAGTCTCCTCTTCCTCTCGCTATTAGTATCATTTGCTGCCCTGGCCCAGCCCACTACCCGCTGGTACAAGGGCAACACCCACACCCATACCCTGTGGAGCGATGGCGATGACTTTCCCGAGCTGGTGCTGGATTGGTACAAAAGCCGCGATTACGACTTCATCGCAATCTCAGATCACAATACGCTTGCCGACAAAGAGTTTTGGAAGGAAGTACCTGAGCATCCCTTTCGCCAGCAACGCTTTCGGTAGTATTTGAAAAAGTACGGTTAAGATTGGGTGAAGTACAAAACCGACTCCGCCGGAAAAATCAGCGTCAAACTGAAAACGCTCGAAGAATTTCGTCCGCTTTTTGAAGAAAAAGAAAAATTTTTGATCATTCAAGCCGAGGAAGTTTCGGATGGATTCGAGGGCAAGCCCATCCACATGAATGCTCTCAACATCAAGGAACTACTCCAACCCCGACACGGTAACAGCGTGGCGGAGGTCATGCAAAATAACCTGGATGCCGTGTACGAACAGCGCCGACGAACCGGGCAACCCATGATTCCGCACATCAACCACCCTAACTTCGGGTGGGCCATCAAGGCCGACGATATGCGCGGCCTGCGCGGCGAACGCTTTTTCGAGGTTTATAACGGTCACCCGCGGGTACACAACTACGGCGACAGCACGACTTTTGGCATGGATGAACTCTGGGACGATCTGCTTATCAGCTATCTGGAAGACGGTAAGCCGCCGCTGTACGGCCTTGCCACCGACGACTCGCACAACTACCTGGAATACAAAGTCGGACTGAGCAATCCGGGTCGCGGCTGGATTATGGTTCGGGCAGAGGAGTTGACGCCGAAAGCCCTGATCTCGGCCATGGAAAAGGGCGATTTTTACGCGACTACGGGGGTACTTTTCAAGAAATTGCAGGCAGATAAAGGCACTTTGGCGGTAGAGGTGGACGCTAAAAAAGACACCCAATACACCATCCAGTTTTGGGGGGCCAGACAGACTTCCAACCCGAAAAGCGAACGAGTACTTTTGAAAGAAGTAAAAAGCACCCTCGCCAGCTACAAACTAACCGACAAAGACCTGTACGTACGGGCGAAGATCATTTCCGACACGCCCCAGAAAAACCCTTTCCAGGAAGGCGATGTGGAAAAGGCATGGACGCAGCCGCTTGTCAACAGGTAGTTTAGCCCACCAAGATCAATCACCCGCCACCTTATTCATGAAAAAACTTTTGAAGATTTTAGGAATTATCGTTGCCGCATTCATCCTGCTATTTATCGGTGCCTATCTACTTTACAACAAACCCCTGCCCGAGGGAACCTCCGGCCCCGAAGCTGACCGCCTGGCCCAAAAAATGATGGCCGCCGTGGGCGCTGAGAATCTGGACGAAACCAATATTCTGACCTGGACTTTTAAAGGTTCGCACCACTACATCTGGGATCGAAAAAGAAATCTTGTCGAGGTAAAAGGGGGAGAAAACAAAGTCCTGCTCAACCTGGACGATTGGCAAAAAGGCAAAGCCTACGACGACGGAAAAGTAGTCACGGGTGAAGAACTGGATAAAAAGCGTGGCAAAGCCTGGGAGTTATTCTGCAACGATTCGTTCTGGTTTATTGCTCCTACCAAAGTGATGGACAAAGGCGTGGAACGGGCAATAGTCAAAGACGAAGACGGTAACGACGCCCTGCTAGTCACCTACACCAGCGGCGGCGTCACGCCGGGCGATTCGTACCTGTGGCTGCTGGACAATTCGGGTTTGCCCAAAGCCTTCCGGCTCTGGGTGTCGATCATTCCCATTGGCGGGGTGAAAGCCACTTGGGAAGATTGGAAGACACTCGGTACCGGATTGAAAGTTGCGACCAACCACAAACTCGGCCCCGTGACGCTGCCCATCACCGAAACCGCAGCGGCAGGTACTTTTGCCGAATTAAATATTTCAGAAGATCCCTTCGCGGCGATTTTGTAAAGATTCTCAGAATTTGACGCGCAGCGTCTTATTTTCCTGCTCCCGCCGCACTTCGACTTCAATGCTCTGCCCCATTTCAAACTGCCCCAGCGAACTCATGTAGTCGTAGATGTCTTTGATCGGGAAGTCGCCCATCTTGACAATGATGTCGCCCGTTTCCAACCCCGCTTCCGCCGCCGGACGGTTCTTGGAAACGGCGTCGATGCGTAATCCACGGCCGTTGAAGGAGTAGTCAGGAATAATCCCCAGCGTGACCTTGAATCCCGTCGGGGAGTTGGGCGTGTGGGGGCTTCCCGCTTCCGTGAAGGCAATAGCGGTTTCCGTATTTCCCAAACTACCCACCAGATCCACGATCAATTGCAGGACTTTCTGCTCTCCGGTGGCGTTGATTTTTTCCGTGTCGTCCGTGGGCTTGTGGTAGTCGGAATGCACACCGGTGAAGAAAAAAAGCACGGGTTTTTCTTTGAGATAAAAAGACGTGTGATCCGAAGGCCCGATGCCCGAAGAATCCACGACGTATTTCAGATTATTCTTTTGGGATAAAGCCGGAATGAGTTTTCCCCATTCGGGACTGGTCCCCCAGCCGCCGATGGTCACGCCCTTGCTCTCGTCCAGCCGCCCGATCATGTCCATATTCACCATCATCGCTACTGACTCCATGGGAATAGTCGGGTGATCGACAAAAAACTTGGAACCCAATAAGCCTAACTCCTCGCCCGAAAAGGCGATGAACAGGAAGTTATATTTTTCTTTTACCATATTGCCCACAAAGTACCGGGCCAGCTCGATCAGCCCCGCTACGCCGGAAGCGTTGTCATCGGCGCCGTTGTGAATGATGTTCTGGCTCTCGGGCGTCAGCGAACCCGATTGGTAGCCTTTGCCCAAATGGTCGTAATGCGCTCCGATGACAATAGTCTGCTCGGCCTGATTATCCAGAAAACCCACCACGTTGCGGGCTGTAACCTGGTGAGGAATGCCCTCGTAGTGTATCACCACACCGAATGGCTCGAAGAAACTTCCGTTGCCACCCTTGGCTTCCAGCCCCGCTCGCTCAAACCAATCAGCGATGTAGTTGGCCGCCTTGAACTCCCCCACCGTCCCGGTACCGCGTCCTTCCAATGAGTCCGCCGCCAGCACGGCTATGTGGGCGGAAATGTCTATGGGAGCAAGGTTTTGCGACCAAACGCTGCCTGAGAGCAACAACAGGCCAACACTAATTCTTGCGGCCTTTTTTTTTAAAAATTCATTATCCATTATCCATTTTCAATTATCCATTCCTTTCCAAAGCTCCTTTAATCTCCTCCAAAAAAGACCGCACCCGCTTCAACCGATTGATGAGGTTGTGCGCCGTTTCGCGGTGGTTGAGCTGGTGCCGCGCCCCCTCGACGGTGCGCTTTTGGTCGCGTCGCTGGTGCATGAATTTCTTCACGATCTCGATGTCCTCCTGCGTGTAGCGGCGGCGGTTGCGCGAGTCGCGCTTAGGTTGCAGGTGCGGTAATTGTTTTTCCCAAAACCGCAGCGCCGACGCCTGCACCCCCAGCATATCGGCCACCTCATTGGTATCGTAGTAGCGTTTCTCCTTTTCGTCCATTTTCAAAAAATCTTCCCCCAAAAGTACAACCCATTTCTGACGCATTCCAAAAGTAGGGCATTATCGTTACTTTTGTGGTTCCTGCGTGGCTTTATTCCTAGAAAGGCACAAAGTTCCAAAGGCACAAAGGCACAAAGCGGGGCGGCCCGTGCCGCACAAAGTAAAGTGGCCGACTTCAGAATAATTCATCACTCATCACTCATCATTCAAAAGTGACTTCCCAGCAAATCCGTCAATCATTTCTCGATTTTTTTAAGAGCAAACAGCACCTCATCGTTCCTTCCGCCCCGTTAGTGGCCAAGAGCGACCCGACGCTCATGTTCAACAACTCGGGCATGGCGCAATTCAAGGATTTCTTCCTGGGCAACGGCACGCCGCCCTCGCGCCGCATTGCCGACACGCAGAAGTGTCTGCGCGTCAGCGGCAAGCACAACGACCTGGAAGATGTTGGCTTCGACACCTACCACCACACCATGTTCGAGATGCTCGGCAACTGGTCGTTCGGGGATTATTTCAAAAAGGAAGCCATTCAGTGGGCCTGGGAGCTGCTGACCGAGGTTTATCAACTCCCTAAAGACCGCCTGTACGTCTCCGTTTTCGAGGGCGACGAGAAAGACGGCGTTTCCTTCGACCAGGAAGCCTGGGACTTGTGGAAACCCATCGTGGGCGAGGAGCGCATTATTTTGGGTAATAAAAAGGATAATTTCTGGGAGATGGGCGACACGGGTCCCTGCGGCCCTTGGTCCGAAATTCACATCGACCTGCGCCCCGCCAACGAGGTGGCGGCTACTCCCGGCAAATCGCTAGTGAACGCGGATCACCCGCAGGTGGTCGAGATTTGGAACCTCGTCTTCATGCAGTTTGAGCGGAAGGCCGATGGTTCCCTCCTCCCCTTGCCCGCCACCCACGTGGACACGGGCATGGGCTTCGAGCGGCTTTGCATGGCTATTCAGGGCAAAACATCCAACTACGACACCGACGTTTTCCAATCAACGATTCAGGTTTTGGAAAAATTATCGGGCAAAAAATACGGGGACGGGAGCGAGACGGAGCGCATGGCTGACATCGCCATGCGCGTTATCGCCGACCACCTGCGGGCTGTGGCTTTTGCCATTGCCGACGGTCAGTTGCCCTCCAACGTGCGGGCGGGTTACGTCATCCGTCGCATCTTGCGCCGGGCCATACGCTATGGCTATTCCTACCTGAATCTGACCGAGCCTTTCATTAATCGCCTGGTGCCCGGACTGGCCGACCAATTCGCCGAGGTATTTCCCGAACTGAAATCGCAGGAAGAATTCATCACCAAAGTCATTTTGGAAGAGGAACGTTCGTTCCTGCGCACTCTGGAATCGGGATTGAAACGGCTGGATTCGATCACCAGCCATTTGCAGGAAAAAGGCACGAAAATCATCCCCGGCGAAGAAGTTTTCGAACTCAGCGACACCTTCGGCTTTCCGATGGACCTTACCGCGCTGATTGCCCGCGAAAAGGGTTTGGAAATCGACGAATCGGGTTTTCAGGCCGCTTTGGCCGAACAGAAAAAACGCTCCCGCTCCGATGCCGCCAAGGAAGCGACCGACTGGGTCGAAGTGCAGGATAACGACGGTCAGCCCGTGGAGTTCCTGGGCTACGATTTCCACGAAACCCACAGCCATATCGTCAAATTCCGTAAGGTCAAGATCAAGGGCGGCGAGCAGTACCACATCGTACTAGACCGCACGCCCTTCTACGCCGAAATGGGCGGGCAAGTTGGCGACACCGGTTCGCTGGAACTGCGGGTGGAGGGCAAGCCATTCATGATCACAATCGCCGACACCAAGAAGGAAAACGATTTGTTCGTGCATATTTCGCCCGATAAAAACCTGGACGAAGTCCTGCAAAACACCGACACCGTAACGGCTCGCATCGACACCGACCGCCGCCACAAAATCATGGCCAACCACACCGCCACGCACCTGATGCTGTCGGCGATGCGGCGTGTCCTGGGCGACCATGTCAGCCAAAAAGGCTCCTACCTAGACGACAACTTCCTTCGCTTTGACTTCGCCCATTTTTCCAAAGTAAACGACGAGGAGCTGCGGCAAATCGAGGAATTGGTCAACGAAAAAATCCGTAAGAATACCCAGCTCGACGTGCAAGCCAACATCCCGATTCAGGAAGCCATGGCGATGGGTGTCACGGCCACTTTCGGCGAAAAATATGGCGATTTCGTGCGGGTAGTGGCTTTCGACCCGGCCTACTCGCTGGAACTCTGCGGCGGCACGCACATTCCCGCCACGGGCGAAATCGGTCTGTTTAAGTTCACCTCCGAAGGTTCCGTGTCAGCGGGCGTCCGCCGCGTGGAGGCCATCACGGGCCAAGCTGCCTTGGAACGGATGCGCGAGCAGGAAGCGACACTCGACCAAATCAGGGATTTGTTGAAAGGGCCGAAGGATTTAGTCAAAGCTGTGGAAAGTCTGCTCGATGAGGGCAGTACATTACAGAAAAAAGTCGAGGCGCTGGAAAACGAAAAAGTGCAGCAACTGAAATCGAACTTGCTGGATAAAGTGCGGCCGTAGGAGGGTACCAACTTTCTGATCGAGCGCGTGGAAGTTCCCAATGCCGACGCCCTCAAACAACTGGCCTACGAACTGCGCGATCAAGTAGAAAACCTAATCGCGGTCTTGGCCGCCGACCTAAATGGCAAGCCGCTACTGGCAGTGTACATCGCGGAAAACCTGGTAAAAGAAAAGAACCTCAACGCCGGACAAATCGTAAAGGAACTCGCCAAAGAAATTCGCGGCGGCGGCGGCGGACAGCCCCATTTCGCCACGGCGGGCGGCTCGGATTTGGCCGGCTTGGAGAAGGCACTGGCGAAAGCGGAAGGGATGTTTTAAGGGTACTTGCGGGCGGGTGTTTTTTTAATAGTCAGAAATCCCGTATTTTTGCGGGCTGTTTAAACTTTACACTTATTTAAAGACGATTTTTATGCCTAAAATGAAAACACTATCTGGTGCCAAGAAGCGGTTCAAGCTGACGGGTACCGGAAAAATCATGCGCAAGTGCGCCTTCCACAGCCACCTCCTGACCAAGAAGTCCACCAAGCGCAAGCGTCGTCTGGTAAAATCGACCCTAGTCGATGTGACGGAAAAACACCGCGTGCTGCTTATGCTGGGATTGAAGTAATCCAGCCACTGGTGCGCCAACCGCCTCGGGGTCGGTACGCCGCAGCGGCCCCGCGGCCAGCTTTTTAATTTAATTGGTTTAAGTTTCCACCCGATTGTCGGTACCTAAGACTCAGAGTAGCACCGACTGTCAAAAAACAACAACATTATGCCACGTTCAGTAAACCACGTCGCGTCTCGGGCCAGACGCAAGAAGATTTTAAATATGGCCAAAGGCTACTTCGGTCGCCGCAAGAATGTTTGGACCGTTGCCAAGAATGCCGTCGAGAAAGCGATGGGCTACGCTTACATCGGCCGCAAGCACAAGAAAAGAAACTTCCGCGCCCTGTGGATCCAGCGGATCAACGCCGGCACCCGGCAGTACGGAATGTCCTACTCGGCTTTCATGGGTAAGCTCAACACCAGCGGGATCGAATTAAACCGCAAAGTACTGGCCGACCTGGCCATGAACCATCCCGA
>JBBSKK010000035.1:0-12661 GCA_038256395.1 Cytophagales bacterium
AACTGGCGCGAAGCCGGGCGCGTCAACATTCGGCGCGGCGCCTATCATTTTTATAATCCACGCGTATTGTCCAATCGGCAGGCCGAAAATTTCATCAACCAGGTCAAGATGAAAAAAGGCGACCTGCCGCCCGTTCTCGACCTGGAAACAACCGCCGGCAAGCCGCCGGAAATAATCATTAAAGGCGTGGGAAATTGGTTAGCGTTAATTGAGAAACACTACGGCGTTCGACCGATTATTTACGTCAATCCGAATTTTTACGAAAAATACATTGCCGGTAATTTCGACGACTACCCGCTTTGGCTCGCGGGCTACACCCGCGCCCACCTCGGCGACTTGGCTGAGAGTCCAAACGTGCTCCTGTGGCAGCACAGCGAGCGCGGCTATGCCGACGGCGTTAGGGGATTCGTGGATTTTAATGTTTTTTTGCACGATGTGGAGACTTGGCAGGGAATTGGGAAGTAATGGAAAGTTGACAATTGATAATGGATAATGAAGGCACGCGGCTGAATAAGTATATTAGCCAGACCGGCTTTTGCTCGCGGCGGGAGGCGGATAAGCTGATTGCGCAGGGAGTGGTAACGATTAATGGCCGCTTGGCGGGATTGGGCGATCAGGCTTTTTCGGGCGATGAAGTACGGGTGAACGGGGAAGCGATCTCTTCCGAACCGAAAGCCGACATATATATTGCTTTCAATAAACCCGTGGGTGTTACCTGCACGACAGAGCGACACATCGAGGGCAATATCATTGACTACATCGGCCATTCCAAGCGTATTTTTCCGGTGGGGCGGTTGGACAAGCCTTCCGAGGGACTGATTTTCCTGACCAGCAACGGCGACATCGTCAACAAAATCCTGCGCGCGGGCAACCAGCACGAAAAAGAATATGAGGTGGCCGTGGATCGACCCGTCACCGCCGACTTTATCCAAAAAATGCAGGATGGCGTGCCGATTCTCGATACGGTCACCCGGAAGTGCTTCGTCAAGCAAACGGGCCGCCACACGTTTACCATTATTTTGACCCAGGGCCTCAACCGCCAAATTCGCCGGATGTGCAGCTACCTCGGCTACTCCGTCACCCGCCTGCGAAGAACCCGAATTATGAACGTGACGCTCGCCAACCTGCCCGTCGGGAAGTGGCGCGACCTTACCGCCGAAGAAATGAAAACCATCAATAACCTGATTGCCACTTCCACCAAAACGGAAGAGGGTTCTTATTTTGATGGTGAGTAGCTCTTTCTAATTGTTCCCGAAAGCTTAAAAGTTTCAACCTTTAAACTCTTCAACCTTTAAACAAACAAGTGACCGACATACAAGAACTCCTCGACCTCCTTTCTCTCGAAAAAATAGAAGAAAACATCTACCGGGGTCAGAACTACCAAGCGCCATGGAAGCGCGTTTTCGGCGGACAAGTACTGGCACAGGCGCTAGCCGCCTGCCAGCGCACGGTTCCCGAGGAGCGGCTGGTGCATTCCATGCACGCTTACTTTATTTTGGCGGGAGACATCGGCCAGCCGATCATCTACGACGTGGACCGCATCCGCGACGGCGGTAGCTTCTCGACCCGCCGCGTGGTCGCAATCCAGAAAGGGACGCCCATTTTCAGCATGGGTCTGTCTTTTCAGGAAATGCACGATGGACTGGATCACCAGATTAGTATGCCCGACGTGCCGTCTCCGGAAACCCTGGTATCGGACGAAAAACTGGCGGAAGTTTTCAAGGACGCCGCGCCCGAAATTTACCGCAGCCTAACCTTTCCGAGGCCGTTGGAATTTCGTCCGGTCGAGATGCTCAACCCGCTATCGGGTGCCGAATATGCGCCCATGCGGCACGTATGGCTCAAGGCCAACGGGCCAATGCCCGACGACCTCCGGCTACACCAGGCGGTGCTGGCCTACGCCTCCGACTACAACTTGCTCACCACCGCCACGCTGCCGCACTGGAATCAGGTGATGCCCAATGAGTTGTTCCTGGCTAGTCTGGACCACGCCATGTGGTTTCACCGTCGCTTCCGCGTGGACGAGTGGCTGCTCTACGCGCTCGACAGCCCGAGTGCCTCCAACGAGCGCGGCTTTACGCGGGGGAATATTTTCAACCAGCAAGGGCAACTCGTGGCGTCGGTCGTGCAGGAGGGTTTGATTCGGAAGCGGGACTGAGGGTTTTATCAATTCTCCAACAGCACGCGTTTCCGCCTTGCACGGCCAATTGTCCGATTTGCCGAATCTCCTTCCCATTCAACACTTCAACACTTTAACAATGACCACTATCCAATGGGGCATATTCGGATGCGGCGAGGTGCCCGATAATAAAAGCGGCCCCGCTTTCCAGAACATCGAACACTCCAAACTCGTGGGCGTGATGCGGCGCGACGGTGAAAAAGCCGCCGACTACGCCCGCCGCCACAATGTTCCGAAGTGGTACGACGATGCCGATGAATTGCTCAATGACCCGGACGTCAACGCGATTTACATTGCCACGCCTCCCGGCTCGCACGAAGACTACACGCTGAAAGCACTACGGCTGGGCAAACCCGTGTACGTGGAAAAACCAATGGCCCGTAACGCCAATGAGTGCGACGAAATGGTGCGGGTAAGCCGCGAAACCGGGACGCCGCTGTTCGTAGCCTACTACCGCCGCTGTCTGCCCTATTTTTTGAAAGTCAAAGAACTCATCGACCAGAAAGCCATTGGCGACATTCGACTGATAAACATTATGCTGCACTGGCCGCCCTACCCGGAAGAAGTCGGGCCGGAGGCCGCACCGCGCTGGCGCGTGAACCCCGAAATATCGGGCGGCGGGCATTTCCACGACCTGGCTTCGCACCAGTTCGACTTCCTGGAATTTGCCCTTGGTCCCATAAAAAGTGCGCAGGGTATTGCCCGCAACCAGGCCGTACTGTACGAAGCCGACGACGTGGTGATGGCCAACTTTGAATTCGAGTCCGGCGTGGTGGGCAGCGGCAGTTGGTGCTTCACGGGCAGCAAGCGGCATCGCGTCGATGAAGCCTATCTGCTGGGTACCGAAGGCAAAATCACTTTCTCCTTCTTCGAGCATTTCACTATCAAAGTAGAAACCCAGGCCACTACCGAAGAATACGAACTTCCCTACCCGCCGCACGTCCAGCAACCCCTCATCGAAACCATCGTCGCCGAACTACGTGGCGAAGGCAACTGCCCCAGCAAAGGAGAATCCGGCGCAAAAGCGAGTTTGATTCTGGATTGGATCTCTAAGGGAGTTCAAAGTTCATGAGTTAAAAGTTCATGAGTAAATTTCTCTAAACAGCAAATTTCCACTGTGTGCCTCTGTGCCCCCTCAATTCCCATTAAACCAAACACTCCCATGTACTCCTTCCAAATCAACGACAAAATCGCCATCGTCACCGGGGCCAGCAAGGGCATTGGTGAGTCCATTGCCCGCTTTATGGCCGATGCCGGGGCCAGGGTTGTCCTCAGCAGTCGCAAGCAGGCCGACCTCGACGCCCTGGCTGCCGAGATGCGCGAACAGGGCGCGGACGTGACGGCCATCGCCGCCCACGTGGGCGATGGGGCGCAACTACGGGAATTGGTCGAGAAAACGATCGATACCTACGGGGGTGTGGATATTTTGGTAAATAACGCCGCCGCCAATCCGCACTACGGGCCGACGCTGGAATTTCCCGAAAGCGCCTTTGACAAAATCATGCAGGTCAATGTGCAGTCGGTGCTGGAACTGACTAAGCTCGTGCAACCCAGCATGAAGGCGCGCGGGGGGGGCAGCATCGTCAACATCAGCAGCATCGCGGGCCTGACGCCCGACGCGGGCCTAGGAATGTACAGCGTGAGCAAGGCTGCCCTCAATATGCTTACCAAAGTACTGGCCAAGGAACTGGGCAGCGACGGTATCCGAGTTAACGCCATTTGTCCGGGCCTGATAAAGACCAAATTTAGCCAGGCGCTGTGGGAAGACGAAAAAACGCTCGCCCGCTTCACCAAGCACCTGCCCATCGCCCGGATGGGGACGGTCGAGGAAATTGCCCGGCTGACGCTTTTCCTGGCCTCGCCCGCCTCGGGCTACTGTACGGGCGGGATTTATACGGCGGATGGCGGCACGACGATTTAACTTTACCCCTTTTTATGGAAGAATTTCTGACCATTACCAAGCTTTCACAGACAATGACGATTTTGTCGTCGATGGTGGCGCCGGTGGTGTTGATTTTGGCCTGTGGATCGTTGATTACCACGACCTCGCAGCGGCTGACGGCCGTCATCGAACGCAGCCGCAACCTGGCCGATGAGTTAAAAGCCCTGGTAAAGGCCGGGGAAACGGAAGCGAAAGACACGGAGGTTTCGCTGCTTTTTTATCTATTGGATAAGGCCACCCACCGCACCAAACTGCTGCAACGAACCTTAATTACGCTGTACCTGGCTTTGGGCGTTTTCATCGCCACGAGTTTGAGCCTGGGGCTTTTGGATGTGTTCAATACCAAACGCCCCTGGCTTCCGGTGTTCCTAAGTATTTTGGGCGCCAGTATGCTGTTCTACGCCAGCGTGTTGCTGATTCAGGAATCGACTTTGGCCCGGCGCGCGGTGAATCGGGAGATGAACGAAACGCTGCAATACTTCAAGACCAACCTGACTATGCTCTCGAAGCAGCAGAAGGTGCGTTGGTGGCGACGCAGGGCCTCGAAGGGTAAAGAGTGACCATTGAGCCGGAAAGTTTTACTTACTTCTGGTTTGGCACCGCAAACAAATCATTCACGCTAATTTCGAAATCAGGCAAAACGGGTTGGGCGGAGTAAACGAATATACTACCTACCTCTCAAAATCCTTCTCACTCTTCGCCCCGCCGCTGAAATGCCGCAGGTTATAGGTAAACGTCAGCATGAAGTACCGCTGCAAGACGTTCGACTGCACGTCCTCCACCAGGATGTCCGTTACGTTGCGGCGGATGCTGATGTTTTGTTTCAGGAGGTCGAAGACGCTCAGGCTGATTTCGCCGCGCTGGTTGGCGAAGATCTTTTTGCCGACGCTCATATTCCAGATCAGGTAGTTGGTGTTGAAACCCGCCGACAGGCCGGTGTTGAGGCGGTGGTCAAGGTCGGTGCGATAGACCAGGCCTTTCCAAATCACCCAGGTTAGCCGGGCGCGGCTGCTTTGGCTGAAATAGTTCTCGCTGGTTTTGCGTAGCGACCGCTGCACGGTGTTGTAGCCCGAGCGGGTCGAGACGTAGAAGTCCACGTTTTCGCTAATGTTACTGCTCAGCGACACCCCCAGCCGGAATCCGGTATTGGCCGTGTAGTTCGTGAGCGAGTCGATCAGGCTCGGCAGCCGGGTGTGGGTGATATAGGCGTACGTACTGAATTTCGATTTGAGCAGGTTGACGGGACGTCCAAAGTTGATAAAAGAACTGATGGTGCGGTAACCGTCGAGGTTGACGGGCTGCGAAAGCTGCGACCCCGTTTGCAGCGTATCGGTGGCCGTGAGGGGGATAGGGCGGCGGGCGGTCAGGGTGCTTTTAGCGATGTAGTTGGGAATCACCGACGCTTCCAGGCTGGCGTAAAACGTGTGGTCGTTGTCAGGGTTTCGCGACCGAAAGCGGCCCCGAAAGCGGTTCTGAACCGACTGTACCAGGCCGGGATTCCCCGTGCTGACGTACAATGGATTGGAAATGTTATAAACGTTTTGCAACTGGCTGATGGATGGCGCGTCGGTCCAAGTGCGGTAGTCGAGTTCGATGTTGGTTGATTTGGTGAACTTATACTCGAAGCGGACCGAGGGCAGCACATTGGTGAAGGTACGATCCAACTCGAACTCTCGGGGGAAAACCTGATCGTTGTGCAGCTTGGCCCGCTGGTACTCGCCCTCCACCTGAAAACGCACCTTTTCGGTGCGATACTGGTAGCTGAGCTGCGTTTCCTCGGTCATGTAATCGCTTTTAAAGGTGTTGCTCAGCCCTACATTCAGCTCCGAATAGTCGCCTGTGAACTCGCTGTAATCGTACAGCCGCCGATCGGAGTCGTCGTAGCGGTTGCCGCGCTCGTGTTCCAGTTCCACGCGCCCGTTTTTGCCAATCGGCTCCGTGTAGGAAATTTCCCCTTCCCAGGAAAAACCTTTCCCGCCGAAGTCCGTGTATTGGTTGAGAATCCGGTTGCGGTCAGGCTCTCTAAAGTACTGGTTGTCGGCCAGGCGGTAGCGTTCGTTGTCGCTGTTGCTGAACCCCGTACTCAACCGGAAGGTCACGCTCCGACCTTGTTTCCCGAACTGATGATTGTAGTAGAGTGTGTTACGAAAATTTACGTTGGCGCTGTTGGCATTGGCGGTGTTCTCAGTCTGGTTGAGCGGACTGTTCTCGTTTTCGGTGCGGCCCAGGAAGTAGTTGAAATCGTCGCCCCGCCGAATCGTCATGCGAGGACGGATCAGAATCCGGTTTTGCTTATTGATTTTGTAATCGATCCGCATATCCGCCTGGTGCGTTCCGTCTTTTTCGATGCTGCGGCTGTTTTCAGTATAGGTACGGCCCGAATCGGCGACGCTGATAAACTGTTGGAATTTCGACTCGATGCCGAAATTCTGCTGGTTGGTGTAGATGTAGCTTCCGCTGGCCTCGATTTTGGGTGACCACATATCGGAGTAGTTGACTCCAATCAGGTTGGTTTTGATAATGCCGTTGCGCGGGCGTCCGCCCCGCGAGTCGCTATCGTCGTTGCTGAAACTGGTTGTGTTGATGTTGTTGCTCAGTCCGGTAACGGTGAAGCGGCGGTCTTCGTTGAAAATGTTGATACTGGTACCCGCCATGTAGCGGTCGTCGGTGCCGTAACCCACCGTGGTTTTACCAAACTGTCCCTTGCGGCGGTCGGCGCGGGTCACGATGTTGATGGTTTTCAGTTCGTCATTGTCGGAAAAGCCCGTCATTTCCGCCTGGTCGCTTTTTTTGTTGAATACCTGAATCCTGGCGATCACTTCGGCGGGCAGACTTTGCAACGCCTTGGCTACGTCGGTGCCGAAGAAAGGCTTGCCGTCGATCAGGATTTGCTGTACGTCTTCGCCCTGCGCCTGCACTTTGCCGTCCTCCATCGTCACGCCGGGCAATTTTTGGATCAAATCCTGAGCGCTGGCGTCGGTGGCGGTTTTGAAGGCGGCGGCGTTAAACTCCGTCGTGTCGCCTTTCTGGATGGCGGTCGCCACTTGACCAATGACCTGCACCTCCTTCAACTGGTTGGCATCCTCCACCAGCAAGAGCGCCCCCAAATCGACCGAGGAATTCTCGATCTCCACCGCTTTGGAAATGGGCTTGAAACCCAGATAGTTGACCTTGACCAAATAGGAACCCGACGCCGCTTTGCTGAAAGCGAACTCGCCGTTGGCGTCGGTCGTCACACCATCCGATGGCTGCTCCTCGGTGGCCTGCTGAATGGTGACGATAGCCCCCGGCATAGCCGACTTGTCCGTCGCTGTCTGCACGCTGCCTTTGATGGAAAAGCGCTGGGCGAAAGAGGGATGAACGAGTACGCAAAGGGCAATTTGAAAGAATAAGTAGAGCTTTAAATTTTGCTTTTTAAATAAGGGCATGAAAAAGTGGGTTGTGTATTCTGGTAGACATGGTAAACTGGCAAAACCTATGCCGGGTACTTGATTAGTAAGGGTTTTTCTTTGAGATTCTTGCCCGATATTGACATATTCATCAAAAAAACCGCCATTCTGCAAGTAAAAACCGCCGCTAGTAACTGCTTCGATAGATTGGGTGCAGCAAGTAACTGGGAATTCGGTGGACGCTTATTTTCCAAGATAAGCATTTTGTTTTCCCGAACAATATTGTTTAGATTTGGTTGACGGTGAAAGATTTACGGCTATCCCCTTCAAGACTTCCAGGCATCATTTAAACGGAATTAAATCATGGGAAAGAACATGCAAGGCATCTTCGGCAAAGGACGAAGTCTCGGTACGTTACTATTGCTGCTGCTAACCACCGTCAGCTACGCCAACCACATCCTGATTCCGATGGACGACAAGCAATCCAACCACCTGAAAGCCTACGGAATCGCCTACTCGGTGTTGAAAGAAGGGCTGGATCTGGATTGGCTTCTCAACTACCGCGGCGGCAGTTATTTGATAAAATACGTTTCGACCATCGAGAAAGAATGCCGCGTGCGGGGCGTGTCATACGAAGTAATCTCCGACGCCAAGGCCGCTAATATCATTACCCAAATCGCCGTGCCGGAAGTGAACATGGACGCCGTAAAACTCCACAAAGCGGCCAAAATTGCGGTCTATTCGCCGATCAAAATTGGCCCGGCCACTTTCGAGTACAACGACGCCGTGCTGCTGGCCCTCAAATACGCCGAAATTCCCTTCGAGGTGGTCTATGACCAGGAAATCCTGGATGGCGACTTGGCCAAGTACGATTGGCTGCACCTGCACCACGAGGACTTTACGGGGCAGTTTGGCCGGAACCTGCGGCGGATGTCGCAGCAGGACATTCAGGCGCAGGAAGACATCGCCAAGAAGTTCGGCTACGCCAAGGTGTCGCAGATGAAGCTGGCCGTGGCCAAGAAAATTAAGGAATTCTGCGCGGGCGGCGGGTATCTGTTTGCCATGTGTTCGGGGGCCGAAACCTTCGACATCGCCCTGGCCGCCGATGGCGTGGACATCGTGGATTCACAATTCGATGGCGACGGCATCGACCCGGCGGCGCAGTCGAAGCTGGATTACAGCCAGACGTTCGCCTTCGAGAATTTCGAGCTGCAACTCGACAACGGCTACGGCGGGATGTGGTTTTCGGACATCAACGCCTCGCTGGGCAGCTACGGCTTCGGCGATTCCGACGACGTGTTCACGCTCTTCGATTTCTCGGCCAAGTGGGACGTCATCCCGTCTATGCTGGTGCAGAACCACGAGTTTCAGATCCGCGAGTTCAGCGGCCAGACCTCGGCTTTCACCAAAAAAACCGTGAAATCGAACGTGCTGGTGATGGGCCAAAGCAAATCGTCGGACCGCTACCTCTACGGCGAAATCGGCGTGGGCCAATGGACTTTCTACGGCGGCCACGACCCCGAAGGCCGCCGCGGCGGCCACCGCATGGGAACGGATCTGAATCTCTATCCCCACTCACCCGGCTATCGCTTGATTCTCAACAATATCCTGTTCCCGTCGGCGAAGAAAAAGAAGCGGAAAACTTAAAGCTAGTGGACAATGGAGAGTTGAAAATGCTTTTTACTTATAATCCAATAACTGTCAACTGTCCACCGTCAACTGTCAACTCATTGAACTACTTCAGCTTTCAGCTTGATGGAGTCGACTACCACTTTCTCGCGCTTTTCTTTTTTTCGAAAAAAGCCGCGCAGCAGGAAGTTGTGTTGTAGGGCTTCCATGCTTTCGTCCAGTTTTTCGGAGCTGCTTTCCAGGTTTTGGATGGTGGTCTTGATGTCGGAAGCGGTGGCTTTGTCGCGCAGGAGCAGGCCGACGGCGTTGTCATTGTTCTTGGTCAGGTCGGCGGATAAATCCTCAGTCGTTTTTTTTAAGCCCTCCACCATCGCGCGGGCCGTACTTGCGGTTTCGCTGAGTTCGGCTACGGTTAGGCGCACTTTGCGCATGATGAGCGTATCGGTGACAGCATCGTTGGCCAGGCCACCGGGCTTGTTGAGTTTGGCGGCATAGGTACTCAGCGAACTAGTCACGTCCTGTGCCTGCCCGTCTGCCCGTTGCAGGGTAGCCATCGTCGCTTCCAGGTTTTTGTACAATTGCTCATCGGCCAGAAGTTTGCCGATCGAGCCTTCGCCCTTCCGAATCTTGCCACTGATTTCCTTGAAATCTTCCGTAATGGCCAGGATATTCTTGTTGTTGGCTTGCAGGGTGTTCATAATATCCTGCTGACTGTCTTCTTTCTTGACACGCAACACATCGCCATCCTGAATTGGGGCAGCCTGGGGCGTGCCGCCTTCGATCACCACGATTTTGTTGCCAATCAGCCCGTCCGAACTGATCTTGACTACGGCATCCTTGCGGATGTACTGCTGGGATTTTTCTTCGATGTTGAGGATGACCTCTACCTTAGAATTACCCGTAAAGAAGATATCCTTGACCGTCCCGACTTTCACGCCGGAAAACCAGATGTTGTTGCCCACTTTCAGGCCATTGACATCGTCGAAGGTAGCCTGGGCGGTGATTTTGGAAACAAACGACTTGCGCATCCCGCCGATGGTCATGATGCCGACCACAAAAATGACCAGGCCAGCTAAAACCCACAGGCCGACGGTCACGGCGCGTCTTTGGGGATTGGGTGTTGTACTCATTTTTTCAATGGATAATTGACCGGTACGCCGGTGCGGGTTGATAACGGATAATGAACTTCTGACTTGACCATTTACATTTGTCGGCTTTTATTTATAAAAATTCAATAATCAGAAACTGATCGAGGCTACGCCGAACTACCCTTTGTCGCTCTTTGCCTTTGTGCCTTTGACCGCCTCGGGGCGCCCCGCTTCCTAAGCCTCATCCTCCGTAAAATTATAATCGTAAAAACTCTTGATGCGCTCGTCGTCGCTGCTGAACACTTCTTGGAAGGTGCCCTGCTGGATGAATTTCCCGTCAAGTAACATGGCTAACTTGTCACCTGTCATCTTGGCACAGGTCAGATCGTGGGTGATGATGATTGAAGTGGTGTGATATTTCTCTTTTACCTCATTGATGAGTTCGTTGATTTCGATGCAGGTCGTTGGGTCGAGTCCGGCGGTGGGTTCGTCGTAGAGCATCACTTCGGGGTTCATAATGAGGGTGCGGGCGATGCCGATGCGCTTGCGCTGCCCGCCTGAGAGTTCCGCCGGAGACTGGTTGATGGCGCTCAGCAAACCGACCGATTCGAGTACTTCCTCCACAGCACTATCGATTGCTTTTCGGCTCAGGTTACTGACATTTCGCACCAGGGGAAATTCCAGGTTTTCGCGCACCGTCATGCTGTCGTACAAAGCGCTGTTTTGGAAAGAAAAGCCAATGCGCTTGCGCAATTCACGGAGTTCTTTCTCGTCTAGGTCGCCGACTTCCTGGCCCAATACTTTCACGCTGCCCCGATCCGCCATCAGAAGTCCGCAAATTATTTTGATCAAAACGGATTTTCCCGTTCCTGAGCGGCCCAGCACCACGACGTTCTGGCCTTTTTCCACTTCTAGGTTTATGCCCTGCAACACGTGCAGGTCACCGAACGATTTGTATAGGTCACGAATGGAAATGACGCTCTCCCCATCGACAATGGCTCCGTTTGGCTGGATTACGGCTTTTGTTTTCATTATCTAATATCTAAACCAGTTGGTTACCTGCACGATGGCGACTTCCTCAATAAATATCAGGAACATCGAAAGCACCACGGCGGAGTTGGCCGCCCGACCCACACCCTGCGTACCGTTACTGGCGTTATAACCTTTGTAACAGCCTACCATGCCAATGGTGAATCCGTAAAAGAGGGCTTTGATCAGGGCCGAGTTGATGTCCAAAAAAGTGATTTGCTCGAAGGCGCTCTTGAAAAAGGCAATAATGTTAGTTTCTTCGTTGAGCGTCACGTCCAGAAACGAACCCATCAAGCCCACAAAGGCGCAGTAAAAAGACAAAATAGGAATGCTAATGGTGGTGGCAATGACCCGCGTCACGACCAGAAATTTGAACGGATTGACCGCCGAAACCTCCATCGCGTCGATCTGCTCGGTCACGCGCATGGAACCTAACTCAGCGCCAATGCTGGAACCCACCCGTCCGGCACTAATGAGAGAAGTAATCAGCGGGGCCAGCGCCCGCACAATGGCGATGGAAACCAGCGAGGGCAGCCACGACGTGGCCCCAAACTCCATGAGCGAGGGCCGCGACTGCTTGGTAAAAACCATGCCCGTGATGAAGCCCGTCAGCGAAATGAGTGGCAACGACTTGTAGCCAATCTGGTAGCACTGCTTGATGATTTCCTGAAATTCGGGCCGTCCCCGGAAAAGCTCCCGGAAGAACCTCGCCATGAATGTCCACCCCTGGTAAAAAACGAGGAGTTTTTCATCTATATTCTTGGAAATCAGCGTATCTTTAAAACTTGAACTCATACGGATCTGCGAGAGGGGCTGCTAATTTTGGTTTGAGTTGTGGTTTGTGGTAAAATAGTGTGCCAACGATCTTAGGCTGCCAATAAGGTAGGCTTTCCTGTCTGAACGCGCAAATCTACGAGGATTTTGGCTACCGCTTTGAGATAAGGCCACAAATGCCTTAATTCGCTGTTCGGGACGCTCTTTTCTCGACAAGACTTTCAACGGCGACCGGAATTTTTGGTTCGGAACCTACGTAAAATACTGGTGGAAGGGCCAAATGGCCCGGCAGGATGTGCCGCCTTCGCTGGCCAATACCCGTCCGTGGTAGGTGTCGAAGGTCGTCAACACGTACTCTTTCGAGTCCGGCGTGGGTTTGTCCTGCCGCAGCTGCACCACGTACTTGTTGATTTGCTTTGCCCCACCCGCGCTTTCTTTCACTGCCTTTTGCAGGGTGGCGGCATCCACTTTGGGGTAGCCCGTGGGTTCGCTTACTGTCAAGGGCGCGTTCTTGGCAATCCCCTTCGTTTTGCACATTTCCTGGATTTGGGCGGAGTAGTTGGTGGCCTTCAAGGCGCGTTGCGAAATGGCCCGGCTGCCTTGATCGTAGAAGGTTGCCTGGTTGTTGACG
>JBBSKK010000036.1:0-12486 GCA_038256395.1 Cytophagales bacterium
AGTTGCCGCCGATTTTCACACCCGTTTTGACAAACTTCGATGCGCGGGCGACTTTGGAGGTGGGGATGGATTGTTGCTCTTTCACGGTTTGCGGTTTTGCTAAACAAATTTGGCCAGATCCAGCACCGAGTCCACAACCGACTTGCCCATGAGGTCGAAGGACGTATTCACCGACTTCTCGATGGCGGTGTCGGTGCTTTCGAAGCCCCTGCTCAGATCCTTTACCCAAAAATCCAGTATGTACAGCAACTGCATCCACAGGCCGTCCACATAGCGGTCGGAGACGACGGGCCGGGTCACGACCTCGCGGCTTTCGCGGCCTTCCATCATCAGTTCGGTGGCGTAGTTGTAAAAGCCATTTTTGAAAGGTTGAAGAGGTCCAACGTAACGCGCCACGGGCTGCCGCAACTTTTCGTAGCTGTACACCACGTAGCTGCGGTCTTTTTTCAAAATCTCGATCCAGGTGTAGTAAAACGCCAGTAGCTTTTCGCGCACCGAGTATTGATCGTAGGCCGCGTCGGCGTTGAGCGAAAGCAGCGTTTGACGTAAGTAATCGAGCCAGGCGTCAGACTCGATGGCCTCGAAGCTATTGTAGTATTCGTAGAACTCGGCCTCGGGCATTTTCAGTTTCTTGGCGAAAATATACACCGATGGCGGCGGGGTGCCTTTTTCCAAGACGTACTCTTTGTACGCCTGTTGGATTTTTTGTGTTTTATCGACTGTTTCCATATACTACTAACAACCCTTGGCGGGGTAAAAGGTTTCCCGATTTGCTGATGATTTCAATCAAATTTTGAATTAAGTATTCCCCCTCTCTTGGCAGGAGAGGGGGCTAGGGGGTGAGGTAATGACGATTTTTATCAAAACTCAATCGCCCCGCTTTCGGCGAGGTCAATCGTTGGATTCCTGGCTTCGCCGAGCAGCATTTTCCACTGGTTTTTGGTTTTGAACCCCAGTTCCTGGCTTAGGATGAAAGTAGTACGGGGAGAGGTTACCAGCTTTTCAACTTTTGGGTATTGCTTGGCCCGAATGAGTGAAAAATCGGCGCTTTCTGAAAAAATTTGCGAGTCGATGCCCATAGCTTGATTTCTCCACCTGATTATTATCGGATCATTTTCCGATTTATCGGGTAAATTCAGGTATTCTATCTGCCTTATTCCCTGAGCGTTGAAGTAGTTTTTTAGGTGAAAACCAAAAGCCAGCGAATCGTATTTGAAATCCGGGTCGGCCATGACGTAGGCCGTTTGGCCCTGCGTGGCTGACAACACGGTGTGTCGCGCCACGCTGTGGACGTACATTTGCGGATTGCCAAAACTATTGAATGATCGCACGCTGGCGTAGCTGAAAAATATCAAACTGCAACCCGCGACTGCTTTTAGCCAAGTCATTTCTTTTTCTTTCAGTAATTTATAGAGCAAAAGCATGGAAGCCAAAAGCACAATCACTTCCACGGCATCGAAATTGAGATTTTCCAGCAGGTAGTTTGGCAACTTTTGGGGAATCTCAACGAAAGCATTCATCGTTTGCGCCACGCCATCCGTCCAATAAGCCAGCAAATCGGTGAGCGGCTGAAAATGGGCAATGCTAAAAATCAGCAGGGCTACTGCACTGTATATCAAGACAGTTGTAAGCCCAATCACGAAAGGATTGACCAACCAAAAATAGGTTGGGAACTGGTGAAAGTAGTAGATGCTGAGCGGAAAGGTGAACACCTGCGCCGAAAGACTCACCAGCGTGATTTGCCACAGCCAGCGGAAGAGTGGAATGTCCGTTTCGTAGTAGTTTTTGAAGAGCGGATAAAACAGAATAATGCCCAAAACCGCCGCGTAGGACAACTGGAAACCAACCGAATACAAAGCCATCGGATCGAACAGCAGAATGAGAAAGGCAGAAATTGCCAACGTGTTAATGCCGTGGTGTTGGCGAGTGAAAGTCTGCGAAAGGGCAAAGGTCACGCACATCAGCGACGCCCGCACGACCGAGGGCGACAGTCCGGTGATGATTGCATAGGCACTCAACAGCGCGATAATCAGCAGTAAATAAAGCCCTTTGCCCCACTTCTTTTTTCTCAAACCCTTTAAAATCCAGGAAACCAGCAGAAAAAAAACGCCCACGTGCAAGCCGGAAACCGCCAGCACGTGAACCGCCCCGGCCGAGACGTAAGAATTGAGCAAGTCGGCGCCCAAATCATCGCGCCGCCCCAGTACCATTGCTTTCAGCAAACCGTAGGAAGACGGGGTTTTGAGCTGGGTTTTAAAGACGGAATCGGCTTTTTGCGAGACGCTCGTGGCCCAATTTGGGCGCTCATTTCGCTCAGAAGCCGGAATGATTCCGTAAGAATTTTCCGGCAAAAATACCGTCCAGGCAACGCCTTTGCGCTCGAGGTACTGGCGGTAGTCGAACTCGTTGGGGTTCAGCGGGACGGCTGGTCGCTTGGGCAGATGGCCTTTTACCAATATTCTATCGCCGGCTTTGGGTAAAAACTCCGCTGAATCGGGGAAGGAAACCAGTAATTGCACCGTTTTCTCTTGCCATTCACTATCAGAATGTATCGATACAATCTCGGCTTCGTAGCGGATTGAGGCTTTGCGCTTTTGGCCCAAAGATTTGATATTCAGTAGATAACTTTCGTAGTTCAAGCTATCCAGCGAGGCAACTTCCGCCTTGAACGCCGTACGTTTTCGCTCAGTCACGTAGGCACCCAGGACAAAAATGGCCAACAATAATAAGGTAGGCCGCATCTTGGGAGAACGTTTCACAATGAGGGCCAAAACAATAACTGCCAGCAGCCCAAACAGCAAAAAAAGCGACAAGTTTGGGAGGTTGGGCCCAAACCTATCGCTAATAAAATCAACCGCAAATATGCCCGCAACCAAAGCAATGACGAATCGCAAAAATGGCTGGGTGGCAAACATCGGCTACAGGACTAAAAATCGCTGCGTCACCGTTTCCCGGTCGGTCTTCACCCGCAATATGTACATTCCGGGCGGCAGCAGACTCACATTGAGTTGCAGCCTTCGACTAAACACGTTGCGAAAGCTGTCCGTGGCCAGTTGCCGTCCGTTCAGGTCAAAAATTGTGTATGTGAAATTCTGGAAATTGAGAAAACGGACGTTCACGTTCATCTCGACCTCGGCGGGATTGGGGAAAATCTCGACCGTTAGGTTATTGGCCGGGTCGAGTCGTCCCTCTTTGCCAAACTCCACCAAGCGGGCGCGGCGCGGGCTGAGGGCCAGCACGGCCCGCATCCGGGCCACCTGGCCTTTGGTGAAAATGTTCATGCACGAATCGGGGGAATAGTCGAGGAAGTTCTCGATCATATTGCGGGTGCGGACGCCGCCACAGTCCGAGAACTTTTCCTGGCAAATCGTCGTGCGATTGGGGCCTTCGATTCGGGGTGTGTCGGCAATGTAGTCGGTGCCACATTCGGTGTCGCCCCAGGTATGAATGAGCCCCAGCCAATGCGCCACCTCGTGGGTAGTGGTGCGGCCCAGGTTGTAGATGCGGCTCGTGATGGCCCCGGTTTTCCGGCCAAAATAGCGGTAGTCAATGATGACGCCATCGGTCAGTTCGTTGGCTTCGTTGGCCGTATCCAGCCCTTCCACTTTGTCGGTGGCGGGAAACTGGGCTAAGCCCAAATAGCTGTTGGTCAGTCGGACAATCCAGATATTGAGGTACTTATCCGATGGCCAGTAGGCGATATTAGCCAATAAAAGATCGTCCGAGAAAGGGTTGAAGCTGGTTTTCTGGGTGTAGCGGTGCCGCGTGATACCCGTCGTGAAGCGTCCGTCGGGGTCGTAGTCCGCCAGGTAAAACTGGATCTCGGCAGACGCGCCCACAGGATTCGTATTGAAGCCCGGCGTGTTGGGCAGCCGGTTGTAGTCCTCGTTCAACACCTCGATCTGGGAGCGTATCTGCTCCTCGGAAATGTTCGGGTTATTCAGCCCACCAATGGAATTCTCGTCCTGGTCGTGAATTACATGCACGACTACCGGAATACGGATGACATCGTCGGCGGTGGTGCGCAGGTTCTTATGTTCCTGGACATAATCCTGAATCAGGCGCTCCATCTTGTTGCGTTTCTGCTGCCATTCGGGATTGAGCCGGGCTTTCAACTGGTCGCGCTCCGCGCTGGCGCAGCGTTTCAATTCGGCGTCAGGCACTTGGGCGGACACACCCGCCAGAGCGACAAAGTAAAAAAGCAGGACAACGAGTGCCGCCCTACTGTTCGTGTTTCTCATAAGCAGCCAGAATGTCTTTCACCAAACGGTGACGCACAACATCGGTACCGTCCAACTCCACGAAGGCAATGCCCTTTATGCCTTCCAGCACCCGCAGCGACTCGATCAGGCCCGACTTGTGGTTCCGAGGTAAGTCCACCTGCGATTTGTCGCCCGTGATAATGGCCTTGGAACTCGGCCCCATGCGGGTCAGGAACATCTTCATCTGCATGGGCGTGGTATTCTGGGCCTCGTCCAGCAGGATGAAAGCGTTGTTCAGCGTCCGTCCGCGCATGTAGGCCAGCGGGGCGATTTCGATGATGCGGTTTTCCTGGTAAAATTTCAACTTTTCCGGCGCAATCATATCGTCCAGCGCGTCGTAAATGGGCCGCAGGTAAGGGTCGATTTTTTCGGTCAGGTCGCCGGGCAGAAAGCCCAAATTTTCCCCGGCTTCCACGGCCGGACGGGTGATGATGATTTTTTTGACCTCACGATTTTTCAAGGCCCGCACCGCCATTGCCACGGCAGTATAGGTCTTTCCGGTGCCGGCCGGGCCCACGGCAAACACCAGGTCATGGGTATTGGCCGCTTCCACCAGTTTTTTCTGGTTAGCGGTTTTGGCCTTCACTACTACGCCTTTGTTGCCGTAGATAATAACGTCGGGATCGTCTTGCTCCTTAGCATTTTTTACGGGCTTAGTGTTGATGCTGAGGTGGCCGTTCAGGTAGCGCACCACGTTATCGTTAGTAACCCGGCCGTACTTCTGGTAATGCGCCAGCAGGGACTCGAGGACATCGGTGATTTTTACAATCTCGGGGGCCGTGCCCTGAATTCTTATTTCGTTGCCCCGCGAAAGGATTTTGCTTTGGGGGAAAGCCGCCGCCACCTCGCGGATGTTGGAGTTGTGAACGCCCAAAAAATCGACGAGCGACACATCGTCAAGGGTTATTACTTTTTCTACCAAATGGTTAAAAGATTTAGTGAATGATTTAATTCAGGGGAAAATGTAGGAATAAAATCTCGAACCACCGAAAGTTGTTCCCGCGATTTTCCCGAAATATTGAAATCTACCAACGTTAAATAAATATCCTGGGTTCAACCGCTTCATAATCAAGGAAGGGTGCTGGGTATTGAAAAAATACTTCTTACGCACTCTTTTCATCCTGCTTCACAATTCGTAATATTGTGTTCAGCTATGGACACTGATCGCCCCTTCAATTTCCTGAAAAACCAGGGCAATTCCGCCCCCACCGCCTCGCGGCGCACCAACCGATTGCTCGGCGGTGACCAGGGCAATGCGGGCATGGGCAAGTTGCCCCCGCAGGCGACCGACATGGAGGAGGCGGTGCTCGGCGCATTGATGATCGAGAAGGACGCGCTTTCCACGGTGGCGGACATCCTGAGACCCGACAGTTTCTATAAGGAATCGCACCAGCGGATTTACAGCGCGATCATCAATTTATTCGTCAATTCCGAACCCATCGACCTGCTCACCGTCACTTCCAAGCTGCGGAGTACGGGCGAACTGGATATCATTGGCGGGGCGGCGTTTATCACCGAACTCACTTCCAAGGTCAACTCGGCAGCCAACATCGAGTACCACGCCCGGATTATTACCCAGGCTGCCATCAAGCGCGAACTGATCGCCATTTCTTCCGAAATCCAGAAGGAAGCCTTCGAAGACACGACGGACGTTTTCAAACTGCTCGACAAAACCGAACAGGCGCTGTTCCAAATTTCGGAATCCAATATTAAGAAAAACTACGCCGACATGGGTGCCCTCATGCGGCAGGCGCTGGAAGAACTCGATCAGAAGAAAAACAACGTAGATGGCCTGACAGGCGTCCCCTCCGGCTTCACCAGCCTGGACCGCCTGACATCGGGCTGGCAGAAGACGGAACTGACGATTTTGGCGGCTAGGCCGGGCATGGGAAAAACCGCTTTTATTGTATCCGCTCTCCGAAATGCCGCCGTCGAGTTCCAAAAGCCCGTCGCCATTTTCTCCTTGGAAATGTCTTCGGTGCAGTTGGTCAATCGCTTGATTTCCGCTGAGGCCGAAATCGACAGCGAGAAAATCAGGAAAGGCAACCTCGCCCCGCACGAGTGGGCGCAGATCCACCACCGCATCAGCGGCCTGACCAACGCCCCTATTTACATCGACGACACGCCCGCGCTTTCCATTTTGGAACTACGGGCCAAGTGCCGCCGCCTGAAAGCGCAGCACGACATCGAGATGATCGTGATCGACTATCTGCAACTCATGACGGGCGACACCGGCGGCAAGATGGGCGGCAACCGGGAACAAGAAATCGCCTCGATTTCGCGTTCGTTGAAAAACCTGGCGAAAGAACTGGACGTGCCGGTAATTGCCCTGTCGCAGCTCAGCCGGGCGGTCGAAACGCGCGGCGGCGAGAAGCGTCCCCAGCTTTCCGACCTGCGTGAATCCGGCTCGATCGAGCAGGATGCGGACATGGTGCTGTTCCTTTACCGTCCAGAATATTACGGAATCACCGCCGACGACAATGGTAATTCCGTGGCGGGCGTCGGCGAAGTAATCGTGGCTAAAAACCGGGGCGGTTCCCTGGAAACCGTACAACTGCGCTTCATTGGCAAATACACCAAATTCACGGATTTGGACGCCTTCTACGCGCCCTCCCCCACCGCCGCCGACCGTCCGCTGCCCCCGGCCTCCTCCAATCCCATCGCCTCCTTCGAGAACAACCCGGCCAGCCCGACAGTCTTCAAAAGCAAAGCCAACGACCGTTCCAACTTCGAGTTTAAAGGCCCGGGTGAAGAACCACCTTTTTAAGGTTGTTTGATCGTTGATTTGTTTAATCGTGTAACTTATGTTGAATTGTTTGATTGTGGAATTGATAAACCAATTCATTCGCTATCAACAGACTAAACAAAAAACAAAGAACAATTACACATCAATTCAACGATTCAACGATTACACAATTCAACAAAATTTTAACGATTCAACACCAACAAAGCCACGTTCTCCACATGATGCGTGTGCGGGAACATATCGACGGGTTGGGCTTTGACTACTTTGTACTTGCCGGATAACAATTCCAGGTCACGCGCTTGCGTGGCGGTGTTGCAGCTTACGTACACGATGCGCTGGGGTTCGGCGGCAAGAATCGTGGCAATGACCGCCGGGTCCATGCCTGCGCGGGGCGGGTCGGTAATGATGACATCGGGTTGGCCGTGTTTTTTGACAAAATCCGAGTCGAGGACTCGCTTCATATCGCCCGCGAAAAACTCCGTGTTTTCGATTCCGTTCAGTTCCGAATTTTTTCGGGCGTCCGCCACAGCTTCTTCCACGTACTCTACCCCAATTACCTTTTTGGCATATCTGGCCACGAAATTGGCAATGGTTCCCGTTCCGGTGTATAGGTCATAGACCAATTCATTGCCAGTCAGTTGCGCGTAGTCTCGGGCTATTTTATAAAGTTCGTAGGCTTGCTCGGAGTTGGTTTGGTAGAATGACTTGGGGCCGACCATGAACGTGAGGTCTTCCATCGTCTCGCGGATGGAACGGTCGCCGGCGTAATGAACGGCCGCCTGATCCTGGTAGGAATCGTTACCTTTTTGGTTGACGATGTAGTAAAGCGAAGTGATTTCGGAGAATTCCGCTTTCAAGAAGGCCATTACTGCTTCGATCACATCCGCTGGTGGCTCAGCAAACTGCACGATGACCAGCACATCGCCCGTATTGGAGGTGCGGATGATGACGTTCCGCATCATGCCGACATTCGTTTTAACATTGTAAAAAACGTAGCCCTTGTCCTCGGCAAATTGGTACAGCGCATTACGGATCGCGTTGGAAGGGTCAGGTTGCAAGTGGCATTTCTCTACCTGAAAAATGCGGTCGAAACGCTTGGGTACGTGGTAACCCAACGCATTGCGGGAAAATTCTTGACCGGAATTCATGTCGTCAGCCGTCAGCCAGCGGAAGTTCGAGAAGGTGTATTCCAGCTTGTTACGATAAAATCGCTGGGTTTGGGCGGCTACGATGGGTTCATACGCTACGTCTTTGATTTTGCCGATGCGCTCGAAATGATCCCTGACCTGCTTTTGCTTGAATTTGAGCTGCTCTGGATAGTCGATATGCTGCCAGCGACATCCGCCACAAACGTCGAAATGCTGGCAGAAAGGCTCAGCCCGTAAATCAGAAAACGAATGAAACTTCGTCACCACGGCCTGGGCCAACTTTTTCTTCCGGCGCACTACCTCAATGTCCACCATATCGCCCGGCGCTACGTGGCCCTCGATGAATATTACGCCGTCTTCCGATTTATAAATGCACTTTCCTTCGGCGGCAAAATCAGTAATTGTAATATTTTCGTACCTTTTGTTGGTGGGCATGAAAGGAGTGATGAATTATGAATGATGAATGATGAGAAAATATTTACTGGTACCTGTACTGCTTTTCTCTACGTTGCCTGTCTTTGCTTCGCACATTGTGGGGGGAGAATTGGTTTTCAAATCCCTTCCGGGTGGTTCGGCTTCGCATCGGATTGGGCTGAATTTGTATTTCGACGAGATCAATGGTATTCCGCAGGCCGAGGATCAGACGGTCAATTTGTATATCTTCCGCAGGTCCGACAACCAGCGGGTCGGGTCGATTCAGGCCCCAAAAGTAGGGCGAAAAAACATAACCTACGCCAATCCGCAGTGCGGAACCTCCGGTCTAAGGACGCTTTTCATTTCCTACGCCGTGGACATTTTGCTCGATCCGCGTGATTTCAGCGACCCAGGCGGCTACTACATCGTGTGGGATCGCTGCTGCCGAAATCAGGTAATAGATAACATCAAAACGCCCGGCGACGTGGGGAGTTTGTTCTCGATATTTTTCCCGCCCTTAGCCAAAGATGGCAAACGGTTCGTGGATTCCTCCCCGGAATTCAGCGAGATTCAGGGCGACTACGCCTGTCTCAACGCCGATTATTACCTGGATTTCAACGCCACCGACGCTGATGGCGACAGCCTGGTGTACGCCCTCACGACGCCCGTGACGGGATTCAGCAACCGCGCCGCACCCAACCCGCAAGCGATCGGGTCGAGCAACTACCCGGTTGTGAACTGGGTGGACGGGATTTCGCTGGCCAATGTCATTCCTGGCTCCCGGCCGCTGCGGGTCGATGCACAGACGGGTCGCTTGTCTTTTACGGCCAACAAGTTAGGCCTTTACGTTTTTTCGGTAACGGTAAACGAGTACCGTAACGGCGAAAATATTGGCTCCGTCACCCGCGATTTCCAAATCAAAGTTATCGACTGCTTCGAGGCGTTGCCGCCAAAAATCCTGGCCCTGGAAAATTCGCGCAGAGAAACCTTAAAAAACAACAGCATCGTACGGTTGGCCCGCACCGATTCGGCTTGCTTCACCATCCAAGTCACGGATCCTAATTTCAACCAGCTCATCAGAATCTAGGGCCGGGCCGCCAACAGCCAGCGGAAAGATTTCTACGTTTTACCCGCCGAATTCCGCACCCGGAAAAGCAACGATACCCTTACTTTCCAATTTTGCCTGGAAGAATGCTTTGAGACCGAGGACAACCGCCCCATCAAAATAGAACTGATCGCCGAGGACGAAAGCTGTCCGGTGCCTTTGACTGATACGCTGACTATTTTCATCCTCCGGGAAAAAGCCACCAACAGTCCGCCCGTGGTTAGCACCTCGTTGCCATCGGTTTACGTCGATGCGCTACCCGATCAGTCGTTATCCTTCGACGTGTTCGGCAAGGACGTCGACCCGGACAGCATTTTGCTTTCTGCGTCGGGCAAAGGTTTCGAGCTGAGCAAATACGGCTTCGTGTTTCCGCCCAAAGCGGGCCGGGGCGTAGTATCGCAGAAATTTTCCTGGAAGCCGCCCTGCACGCTCAACGTGTCGGATACCCTGGGCGTGGAATTCAAGTTGACTGACCTGCGCTGCGAAGCCAATGGAAGGACGGATGTGCTAACTGTTTATTTTATCGTACAAAATCCGATAAACAACCCGCCTCGCGTCCGCACTACTTCCCTGAATGATACAATTACGGTACTTCTGGATGCCACAAATCCCGTGACCGTCCTTTTCGATGTAATCGCCAACGATCTGGACACCGCCCAATTGTCGCTTTTTGGCCTGGGACGCAATTTTAGCCTGGGCGATTTTAAAATGGATTTCCTGAATAAATTGGGGACACGGGAGATTTCCAGCCCGTTCGCCTGGACGCCCGACTGCTCGATGCTCGGGGGAAAATCGGAAAGGCTCTTGGCCATCGACTTCATCAGCGAAGACAAAAGCTGCTTGGCAGCGCGCGACACCTCTACTGTTTATTTTTTGATAAAAGACGTGATTTCCGACGCGGCCCTGAATTTACCCAACGTCATCACCCCCAACCAGGACGGCAAAAATGACTGCTTCCTGGCCAGCAACCTACCACCCGACAACTGTATCCAACGCTTCGAGGAGTTGGCCATTTACAACCGCTGGGGCACCCAGGTCTTCCTCAGCCGTGACCGCAATCAGAACTGGTGTCCCGCCGAGGCCCCAGCAGGTACTTATTTCTATCAAATCAGGTACTCGATCAATTCTTACAAGGGAACGATCACCCTTATCAAATAAAAGAGCGGCTCGAAATCTCGAGCTGCTCTTTAGTAACAAATACCTGCTAGGGTGATCGTTCCAAATCAAGGTTCGTTGATGAGTACGGGCTTGATCTGTCCCCTGATTTCACCATACTGCTTATTCTCCTTGGTGAAAACAAGCACGTACATCCTACCCAAACGAAGGTCGGTTTCCTGCTCGTTTGTGAGTGTCTTCGAGCCAGTCAAAGACGAGCTTGCAGGGTTCGGCAGCTCAAAAACAATGGGTCCATTTTCGTAGAATGGTTCAGCCCGGTTGATGGTGACGGCCGTGGGGGTCAGGCCCTGAAGGGTGATATTGTAGGTGAGCATTCGGTTGGTCTTGTTGTATTCAAAAGACGCCGCCCCTTGGCCAGAAGAAGTAGTATTTGGTTGAATGAACTTGTTGTTGATCGTCGCCTGGTATTTGACAACGTCATCCTGATCCGGCCCCTCTATTTCGCATGACTGCATTCCCATTGCCACAACGGCTGCCATCACTAACACGGATAATTTTCTCAATAACTTTTGCATAAAATGAGTTGGTTTAAAAAAGATTGAAATACGTTTCAAATTTCTTTCAAAATCGTGCCAGCCCGGCAGATAATTCTAAGCAGACTGGCTTGATTACCCACAAATTTAGGGTAAAAACCTCAAACAAAATACGAGAATCTAAATTATCCAGAGGTCACTATCGCGGATAAACACGATGTTACCCTTCCAAATCACTCGTTTCCAACGGTCGCGGCTACCGATGACGGTCAGTTTGTGTCCCCGCCGCACGGTTTCGACCACGGGCGCCGCCGCCGAAGGGAAAGATCTGATGTGAACCAACTGCCCTTTGACGACTCCCGCCTCGTAATTGGCAGGAACATTGAGTAGCGCCAGCAAAGCAAATAAATAAAAAATTGCCGTCCACTTGTGCCGTTTCTGAATTCGCTCGTGTCGCCTTACCTTGATGACCATCACCACGACCACATAAATCCCCAAAGTAAGCAACAGGATGGGAATGTAGCCCCCGTACTTGCGATAAAATATTAAAAAGTAGCTGAAATCATTGAATTCGTACCCCGTCAAGTTCTGTTGCGAGGCAACTTGGTTCATTTTTTCCAATAGCGCCGCATTAGGTTGTTTCTGCGCCAGAATGCTCAAATAATACAAGCTCCGGGCCGGATTATCCGCTTTTTCCGCCAGGAATGACAACCTCAGCAGCAGATTGGGATTAAATTTTTTGCTTTCTTGGTAGAACGATTGGTACAGGCGATTGGCCTCGGCATAGCGCCCGATAGAAAACAGAGAATCAGCCTTGTGCAAGGACGCCGCAACCGCGTAGACCTGCCGCCCACCCGTCAAAATCAACAGGCCTAGAATCAGAAAATAAGCGTAATTTTTGCGTGGCGTTTGCATTATAAAGGCAAGAACTCTAATTTTGCATCGCAATTACGGGAAAGGCCCGCTCCTCTCCAACAAATTGTACGATTCTGTAGCTCAGCTGGTAGAGCAATACACTTTTAATGTATGGGTCCTGGGTTCGAGCCCCAGCGGGATCACCAATAAGCAAAACATTTAATTTTCGATTCTGTAGCTCAGCTGGTAGAGCAATACACTTTTAATGTATGGGTCCTGGGTTCGAGCCCCAGCGGGATCACCAATA
>JBBSKK010000037.1:0-12456 GCA_038256395.1 Cytophagales bacterium
TTCATAACCCAGCAGTATTCCAGCCTGAATGGCATGGAGGGTGTTTTTTCCAATGGCCGAGGTGGGAAGTACGAGGGGGTACTTCAGGAAGCTGGGTTGCAACTACCCATTCGGGCCAAAAGTAAAATAGGGATCAAAATTTATTGACATCCATTAGGCTGCAGGTTTATACTTCCATTCAAATATTTGGTTCTTTGACAATTTTTGTGAGATGAAACTACCCTGTCTGACTGAATGTAATAGTTGTTTTCAAGGCACTTTTTCAAGCTCTCTTTTTGATAATGCCTTGAATATCAATAGAACGAGCCTTTAACTATAAAAATCGTTTCTTAGCATATAAATCCGCCCGTTTGGAACGAGAACCCCAATAATTACCCCTGTCGGCGAGTTTTTGTTGAATTTCCAGGTAATAATCCCCGTTTGACCTTTTACCCAAACCACCACCGATTCTCACAACCCAATGGCTACCCCCTGATCTGCTGCAACTGTCGCTCCGACAGCCGTTCCTTCATTCTTCGGGCTAGGTAGAATTCGCTCTCGAAAAGTTTGATGAGCATGTCGCGGCGGGCGTGCAGGCGATCGCGCTCGCCTTCGGAGGCGCTTTGCTCGCGGAGGACTTGCCATTTCTTAACACGTAGTTCGTCGATTTGCTGGTTGAGTTGCCCAATCTCGGCTTCCCAGTTTTGGCGGTGGTCAAGGGTTTCGCGCCGGGAGCGCCTGGTATTGATCCAGATACGCAGGTCGTTGCGCAGCAGCGTGGTGTTGCTGAGAAAAAGTTTTCCGGCAAATAAGAAGAGGAAAAACACAAAGACAAACAGCGCGGTCGCCTGCCACCCATTTTGCGTTGGCCAGGCTTGCGCAAATACGAAAAGGGCCGCCGCAAAAGGCATGCCCACTTCTTCCAGCAACCGCCGCCACGACACGCCGCTCTCGGTGTCGTGGAAGAGCGAAATCCGGCCAAACAAATTGAACATACCCGCCAGGAACACGCCCAAGGCCACGAACGAACTACTGGCAAAAGTCGGCCGCAGGGTTTCTTCAATCAAATAATAGTTGCCCACGCACATGGCAATGGAAAGCAGCAACCCGACTAATGTGCGCGGAAGCTGATGTTCGCCTTCGGGCCGGGTTTCTTCCAGTCTGCGCAGCTTGGTTTGGAGTTCCTGGATGAGGTTTTCTTTTTGGCCGATAAAAAGATTCATCTCCTGGACGCGCTCGTTCTGCTGCTCGATGTCGTGTTCGTAATCGGCCGACAAATGCTGAAAGTATTTGTAAATGATGTCGGTTTTTTCCGTCGGTTCCGATTCCGAAAGCCCGAATAGCACGCCTTCATCGCGGAGGGTGTCCTCGTCTTCCAGCCAATAAGGGGCGTTTAAACTTGTATTTTCAAGAAGTGGGGAGGTTTCCAGAAGTAGCGGCGACTGGGACAACCGCTCATCGACTTCGTGCGATAGCGGCTCATCATCCTTATAATCGAAATTTTCGTCCCTGGATCCTTTTACAAATTCTGAAAAACGTTTCCAGATGGTAGCCATGCGTTAATGGAGAATTGGGTTAGTCGGTGGTTTTTTCGGAGTTTGGTAAAAATCTTCAGGTTACGGCGAACATCTTCTTCAGCGCCAGCCACAGGCGTTTTTTTCGCTCTTTGTCTGCGTCGATGACCGATAGCGGCTCGGCCAGCAGGAACCAGATGCCCTCGATTTGCTTGGGGGTGTAGGGCGGCAAAAGCAGATCGAGTTTTAGCTTGATCAAAGGCACCCCGAAGCTGATGAAGTAGTTGGTGCTTTTCTGAGCTAGTACCGTTCGGGCGTCGGCCTGGGGCAGATGGCTGAAATTGAGGATATCCGTCTGGGTGGGATCGTGACCGATAGCTTTCAGGATATTTTCCAAAAGCAAGGCGTCGGACGGGTCGAGTTCTTCCTGTTTTTTTTCGTCAACCAAAACCAGAACGCGGTGCTGCAAGGCGGGAAAAGGCGCGGCGGACGGCGGGCTGGGAACCGCTGCCGGAGCGGGTCGCGTCTCGGCTATAGCGGGCTTTTCCTTTTCTTCGGATACCGGGTTCTGCACTTCTACGGATACAAACTTTTCTTCCGGCATTTTTGGCGCGAGCCCCTCTTCCGCCGTTACGTCGATAGGTTCGTTCACCCGAAAAAGCGTTTCGTTTTGGTAAAAAGTTTGGTAAAAAGCAGCGGAGTTGTTCATGGATACAATCTTTAATGGACTTGACGGTAGGCTAATAGCCAACACCTTCTCAGTCCGGGCTTTTGGTTTCTTCCGCCTTTCGCCAGGCATAGGCCAGCGTAACATGATGCGACCAACCCAGTTGAGGATGGCTGCTGGCGGCGTAATCGACCTCGAAATTGCCGCCGACGAAGCCCAGACCGAAGTGATTCGTGTAGGGTTTCGAGGCAATGCCGGTTCTTGCCAGCAAATGGGGAATAACCTCGTACTCTAAACCCGCGCGGACAGAAGCCGGGTAGTCGGTATTTTTGACAAACTCAGCGCTCAGCCGCAGGGCATTGGTGGGAACATAGGTCAATCCCGTTTTTAAAATCGTCGGCAAACCCTCCGAGCCAGCGCCCGAGTATCTGCCCTGGGCTAGATTGTGAATATGCGCTCCCAGATAAATCGTTGAACTCAGTTGCGCGATGCCGCCCATTTCCACCACAAGTGCTTTTTTGCTGAGAGATAGGGAGGATGCATTCACCGCAATTTGTCGATAACTCGCTTTCAGCCCCAAACTGATCCTGTTGATACGATGCGCTACGCCCAGGCCGAAGGCCATTTCATTGTAAATTTTATCCCCAAACCGCTGCACCGAAAACCCGGCGGCCAATTCTTTTCGCAGCGGTACCACCGCGCCGAACGCCAGCGTGTTGACGCCCTCGAAGCCGTAGTAAGAATGATATGCCGAAAAAACGGACGCCTCGCGCTGTGTTGCCAGCCCGGCTACGTTATTGACCAAAGCGTATCGATCCGACTGCGCCACCACGGCGTTGCCCATGCCCCAGGAACGTGCCCCGATGGGGAATTCGCCTGCTTGTCCCCAGGCCCAGCCGGGTAGCAAACACCCCAGAAGTAGGCTCCGGTGCAGCATTGGGCGCTTAGTTGAACTTACGCTTGACGAGGGCCGTCAAATCCTTCACCGCGTCGCTGTTGAGGTTCCAGTTGTACTTTCTGCCGAATTTGTGGGTTATCAGGTCTTTGGCGTCCCCAAAGGTTGCGGCACGGTCGAGTTCGCGGATGACCTCCTCAAAAGTGTCGCTATTTTGGTCAAATAGCTGGTTGACGAACATAAACCGCTGCCCCACCGACACGCTGCCAAAAATGCTCTCCACCTTTACGGGCACACTGCCGTAGTTGGTAGCGTCGGACTGGGAGGGCGTATCTACTTTAAAGCGGTTGTTGAGTGAGTTGACGCCTGTCGAAGTGGGCCGTGCGTCCGACGCGCTTTCCCTTTCGATGTCCACCGTCGTGGACACCAATTCCGGTTGAATGGCCTCGGGTTTCGGCGATTCGACGTCGGTATTGTCCCGAGGCGTTTCGAGGGCCGTGTCGAAAAAGGATTTGTTTTCGGGCGCAGGCGGCGCAGCGGCAGATGGGGTAGGAGGGGCCGATCGTCCAGAATCTTTAAGGATGTCGCTCACTTCCAAAGGCAGCACCGACGAAAACTGCTCGACGTAAGCAGTCCGGTCGTCGAGCGACGCCCCGCTGTCGGTGATTTCGCCCAGCCAGTTCAGCGCCTGGTTGACGTACACGAAATCGGAACCGCTGTCGGTCAGGCGAAGCCCCAGATTCTTGGCCACTCCGGCGTGGATGTGGGTGTATTTGGCTAGGGTTTGGGCATTGTTTTCATCGAAGGTAAAATCGGGCAAGCCGCGCAGTTTTTGCTCAAAGTAGTCGGCAGGCGCCAGTAGCAAGTGCAGCGCCCCTTCCGTGGCTTCGCGTAAAAGAGGCTGCAAATCATCACGCTGCACGGCAATGTGCCGCGACACAGTGTTCATGAATTCCTGCAATGCCCCTTTGACTTCTTCCTGCTCAAAATCAAAATACGGACTGCGAAACGCCAGCGCATCGGCCTTCCACTGGTCGAAAAGTCGGCTCATGATGCCCATGTTCACCTGCCGTACGGGCGTCAACGTCAGGATTTCCTGGCCGTCGATTACGGATTTATTAGCATAAAAATCAGCAACAATCTTTTCGGTAAAATCGGCGGCGTATTGCTTTAAGGCGGGCTGGTTCAGGGGGCCGGGCATAGTTAATTCGGGGAAGGTACGGGGGCGTGATAAAGAAAAATGTGTTTGCTTTGCAAAAGTAATGAAAACGGGGCGTTTGCCTAACGGTCCTCCATCCTCCATTTGCCAAATTATGTTCGTCGAACCTTCACGTACCAAAGAAACGCGGCACCCGCGCACGGGCTGGATCGAGGTGATTTGCGGCTCCATGTTCTCGGGCAAAACCGAGGAACTGATCCGGCGGCTCAACCGCGCCAAAATAGCCCGGCAGAAGGTGGGAATATTCAAGCCCGCCCTTGACAAACGATACCATTTGGCCGACATTGTTTCCCATAACGAGAATTCGATTCGCTCCACGCCCGTCGAAACCGCCACCGAAGTGCGGCTGCTGGCGGGCGACTGCGAGGTGGTGGGCCTGGACGAGGCGCAGTTTTTCGACTCGGCCATCGTGGACGTGTGCCGCAGCCTGGCCGACCATGGCAAGCGCGTCATCGTGGCCGGACTCGACATGGATTTCAGGGGACAGCCTTTCGGATGTATGCCGCAACTGATGAGCATCGCTGAATACGTCACCAAGGTTCACGCCATCTGCGTGGTCTGCGGCGATGTGGCCTCGCATTCCTACCGCATCTCGCCCGCGCAGGAGCGGGTCCTGCTGGGCGAAACCGAAGCGTATGAGGCCCGCTGCCGCCGTTGTTTTAATTTGGGAGAGAAGGTAAGCCGAATTTCCTGACTTAGGCTACTTCCTTAATTTTAAAGGTATTGCCGTTTACCTCGACTTTGTCCCCCGCCTTTTTGTCCTTCATGGCATCATAAATCGGGGCCGACGTGGAAATGCCCTTGATGGTTTTTCCGTCGTACTCGAAGTCACCGCTGATTCCTACTAAGAAAGTCAACTTGTCGGTCACGACGAGCGCACCGGATTTGACTTGGTCGTGCGGAGATTGGAAGTCGATCCGATTGAAGAGGGCGGCGGATTCTTCCAGGAAGTCGAAATGCTCCTGCATATCCCGCATTTCGTTCAGCATTTCCTGCTGGTTCGACTCGTAGGTTTCGCTTTGGTTGTCGTCGGCGTTGTGGCCCGCCGCCTCGCGTAGTCGCCGCATATCGTCTTGCGACGTGTCAAGTTTTTCGTTGAGTCTTTTCTTACAGGCTGTTACAATTTTTTGCTTATCCATGAGGTTAATTTTGGCGGCGGGGCGCCCCGTGGCGGCAGCCCCCGCTGTGATAGAGTCTGGCCTTTGGTAAAAAAACTGCGCCAATCAAATAGCTAAGGTATCTACCCGCTTGCAGAAATGAAGGGATTGTTCCGTTTAGGGCGTGTGTGACAACTTTTTGGCCTTGGGTTGCGTTTGAGAGAGAAGTCAATCACTCATCCATCAAAAATCAAAATGAAGAAGCATCTGTTATACCTATCTCTGGCGATGTTCGCCTTTACCACGGTTTTCGCCCAGAAACCCAGCCCCAAAATGACCGCCGAAGGCAAAAACGTGAGCGTAGTCTATAGCCAGCCTTCCAAGCGTGACCGGGTTATTTTTGGTAAAGAGGGCAGCGGTAGCCTGGAACCTTACGGCAAAGTGTGGCGCACGGGGGCCAACGAAGCCACCGAAATTACTTTCAAGAAAGACGTCATGTTCGGCGGCAAGCCCGTGAAGGCGGGAACTTACTCGCTCTACTCCATTCCCGGTGAAAAGGAATGGACCGTGATCCTGAACCCCGAAATGAAGCAGTGGGGGGCCTTTGGCTACGACAAAGTGAAGGACAAGAACGTGGCCGAAGTGACCGTGCCGACCAAGAACTACAAGACCTCCGCCGAGAAGCTGATGTTCGACGTGAAGGACGACAACAAACTGGCTTTCCAATGGGACAAGCAGGGCTTCGAGGTGCCGATCAAGTACCAGAAATAAGCGTTCCAGCAAACACTTTTCCAAGCCTGACCCTTCCCGGTCGGGCTTTTTTAGTTTCTGATTTTGGATAAGGTCAGGGCGTCGCGGTTGCGCAGCCACACCGCCTGGTTGAGTTGGGTGTTGGCGCGCATCGTCAGCAGGCCGGAAGCCAGTCCGGTACCCAGCGAAATGAAGAAGAAGGGACGATAGAGATCACGATTTCCCGAAACCAGCGTATAAATGGTCCCCGCCGACCCCACGAGCGAAAGGATGGTTCCGATAGTGCGCTTTCGTTGCGAGCTTGTGTAAAGCTGCATTCCGCCCGGCGATAGCATGAATTCTCGACGTAGTTGCGCGGCCCCGGCGTACTCGATGTTATTGCGTACGTAGCGGTTGGGGCTGAGCAGGTAAATAGTCTCGCGGTCGTAGAGTTCCTGAATGGAGCGTTGCTCGGTGTCCTGCGCTTTTGTATTTTGTAAAAAGCCGATCGATAGCAGCGTGATGATGAGGGTAGCCCGGAGCATTATAGCGGTAAAATTTTTGGAAAAAAAATTAAAATCCCCACTACCGCCGCCGAAATAGCCGCGATCAGCACCCCGCCCGCCGCCAAATCCTTGACCGCTTTGATGAGCGGGTGATAGTCGGACGAAACGGCATCGGCCAGTTTTTCCAGCGCAGTATTGAAAGCCTCCGCCGTCCACACCAGCGCAATCTGCGTGACGACCAGCGCCCATTCGGTGGTGGAAATTTGGAAATAAAAGCCCGCGACCAGCACCGCTATCGCCGCCGAAAGGTGGATGCGGGCGTTGTTCTCGAAGCGAAAAAGATCGATGACGCCCTGGGCCGCGTAGCGGAAACTGCGGCGGGCCTTGCGAAGATCGACGGGAGGTTTCATAGGGTACGGCTACCGCTGCTTGACGAATTCCCGCATCATCACCCACTCGCGGCCCGGCGATTTGACCTTGAAGGTTTCCAGATTTCCCAAATCCTGCAAAGTGATGTAGGCGTTCTTGCCCTTGCGGCCCCCGAAGCAGATGTTCGACACTTTTTTGCCGATGGTGGGAATAATTTTCAGCACTTTCCCGGCTGGCGATAGCACCGCCACCTGGCCCATACCGTGGCGGGTCACGTACAGATTGCCGTTGGTGGTGCAGCGCATCCCGTCCATGCCGCCGTCGGCGAATTGGTGCAGCAGCCGCTTGTTGGAAAGGGTACCGTCGGCGGCCAAGTCGAAGGCCCACACATTACGCTGTACGCTTTCGTTGACGTACAGCGTCTTTTCGTCGGGGCTGACCTCGATGCCGTTGGTAGTCCCCATATTCTCGGCGACCAGGCGCGTTTTGCCATCGGGGGCCACGTGCCACACCTGTCCGGTGCCGTCCTTCCAGGTGGGGTCGGAGCAGAAGATATGGCCCGAGCGGGTAATGGCCAGGTCGTTGGGCTGGTTCATGCGCGGCTCGTGCGAGTAGACAGTCACCTCGCGGGTTTCCAGATTGGCTTTCAGCACATTGTGGCCCGTGAAGTCGGCGATGTAAAACGTATTCGCGTCGCCAAACCGAATACCGTTGCCCGTGCTGCCCTTGGGCAGAGTGATGAAAAAGCTAGTTTTCCCACGCCGGGTGATTTTGGCAATGGTGCCGTCCTGGGCGAAGTTGACAGCGTAGATATTGCCGTCGGCGTCCACGGCAGGGCCTTCGCAGTTGCCCGTAAATTCCTCGGGCGTGGTGAAAGTCCTGGTGGCGGGGGGCGGACTCAGCTGCGCCCAGCCTGGTAAAACGGGACTCAGTAAGGTAAAAAGAGGGAGGAGTATTTTTCGCAAGGTCATAAGCATAGGGTTTTCAGGCCCCAAAATATCGCGTATTCCTGACAATACAAAAAGACCAACCGTCTCTGTCAGGCTGAGCGGACCGGGCTGGCGTTCCACCGGGCTGGCGTTCCACCGGGCTGGCGTTCCACCGGGCTGGCGTTCCAGCCGAAACTCCTGTCAGGCTGAGCGGAGCCGAAGCCCTCACTTAATGACGCACCCAACGGGCTTGGTAATAGCCGGAGCCACGGGCTTGCCCGCCAAAAGATTGGAAACGGCATACTCCACATAATGCTTGCTCACGTTAGCCGGGTCCTGTGGGTTGTCGTCCAAAGCGCCGAGGTACTGCACCGTAAACTTTCCGCCATTGTTTTTGAGGACATAAACCTGCGGCGTGCGGCTGGCCCCGAATGCCCGCGCTATGGCTTGGGAATCGTCGAGTAGGTAAGAATAAGCGTACCCCTTAGCGTTGGCTTGCTCCCGGAGCCGCTCGTAGCGGTCTTCTTCGTAGGATTTGGGGTCGCTGGGGTTGATGGCCAGGACAGGGTAGCCCTGTCCGGCAAACTGGCTGTGTAAAGCGCCGATGCGGTCTTCGTAGGCTTTGGAAAAAGGGCAGTGATTGCAGGTAAAAATCACGATGACTCCTTTCTGATTGGAGAAATCGCTGAGCGAGACCGTGCGGCCTTCTAAGCTTTTAAGCTGAAAATTGGCCACGGCATCGCCTATTCCGTAATGAGTGGGGGAGGGAATACTGGCGAATGATTGAGCCGGAGCCGCCAAGCCCGCCAGAACAATCATAAGGCAGCCGCTCATCCGAGTGAGATACTTTTTCATTTCATAAAAATTTGACTTTCAAGTCGCTCGAACATAAACGAGGCAATATAGATTGGTATTTGAATGCATCGGCAGTTTCAGGACGACTGCTTCCCTTCGAGTGTCATCGCGACTATAGGTTTAGCGCATGCACTCAGGACATACTTTTTATTTCACCCATTCCCAGTAAAACCTCCAAATGGTGATTCCCAATCCCAAAAAACTTTTTTGAATCCTGAATTTTTTCTAGTAGCAACTCCCGGTCAATCGACTTACTCACCCGCTTCTCCCCCACGACCAACACATTCTTAGGCGTGTGCGCATCCGAAACAAACTCAAAAACCTTCGTCGCGTAACCGTAGTACTCCAGAATCAACGAGCGAAGGCCATCTGTCACCATTTCGGCCTGACGTTCCATAAAAATGCCGTGTTTGGTCAGGAAGTCCAGCTCGTTTTGGGCCTTGTGCTTCTCCATTTCCCGGCGAATCTGCTTATGGCAACAGGGCGCCACTACAATTAAATCGGCATCGGCCTTGATGCCCTGGTAAATGGCCTCATCCGTCGCCGTGTCGCAAGCGTGGAGGGCAATCAGGACGTTGAGTTCGTCTTTTGGTTGGTAGTTTTCGATGGTACCTTCTTCAAAATATAGGTTATCGAACCCCGATTTTCGGGCAATACCATTACACAACTCCACTAAATCTTTGCGAAACTCGACGCCCGTGACCCGCGCGGGTTTGCCGAGGACGTTGTTCAAATAATCATACAGCGCAAAAGTGAGGTACCCTTTGCCCGCGCCCATATCCACGATGTTGGTCACGGTCCGCTCCGGCAGGTTTTTGAGTAAAGAACTCAGAATTTCGATGTAGTGGTTGATCTGCTTGTACTTGTCCTGCGCGTTTTTATAGACCGTGCCCTGCGCGTCGGTGATGCCCAGTTCGTGCAGGTAGGTTTTTCCGTGAGCTTCAATTTTGCGGTTTTTTGGTTTATCGTGCGCCAGCGAGGGTAGTTCGTGGAGGGTGGGTTCGGTAGTTTTCAGGTTAAAACCTTTTTCTGCGATGAAATGAAGGTGTACGTCTTGCTTCAAAGTAAATAGCTGGGCCGACCTGAAACCATTTTCCGATAGCAAAGCGCTTAACTCTTTCAACGCCTCGTCGGGGAAGTAGTTTTTGGTAATATCCTTGGTTTTGTAGCGGTAGAGGCAAGAAACTTTCTCCTGCCGCTTCACGATTACCCTTTTGAGATAGAGACTTTTCAACTCCTTCTCCTCGCCCTGGTAGTCGTTTAGCTGGGCTTTGATAAAGGAGTTATCAGCCAGACTGAATTTGAGAAAGTCGATGAATTGGGTGGTTTCGGACGTCATAGATTTTGTTTTTTACGCCTCCTGTCGCAACACTTCCAGCGGCGAACGCGACAGGATGCCCCGGCTGTTGGCCAGGCCGATGAGGACGGTCAGGCCGGAAACGCTCAAGAAAACGAGCAGCAGAGGAAGGAATTGCGGTTCAAAATCCAGCTTGAAAGTGAATTTGGCCAAACCCCAACTGCCCGCCAACGCCAGAATGATGCCCGTGGCGGCGGCCAATGCGCCGAGGAAGAAGTATTCCAATGCCGTGATGGCGAAAATCTGTTTGCGGCTGGCGCCCAAAGTGCGGAGCAACACGCTTTCCTGCAAGCGCTGGTACTTGCTGATGAGAACCGATGAGATTAGCACGATCAGCCCCGTGAGGATGCTGAACCCGGCCATAAAGCGGATGACGAAGCCGATTTTTTCCAATAATTCGTCCAATACCTTCAATACCAAACCCAGGTCGATGATGGAGATGTTGGGAAACCGCTGCACGACGGCCCGCTGGAAATCAGCCGAGCGCTCGCTGGAAGGCACCCGCGTGAGCAGGACGTGAAACTGCGGCGCTTCTTCCAAAACGCCCTTGGGGAAAAGTACCAGGAAACTCGTCCTGACGCCGTTCCAGTCCACTTCCCGTAGGCTGCCGATGACGGTCGTTAGCAACGCGCCCTGCACGTTGAAGGTGAGCGTGTCGCCCACCCGCACACCGTTGCGCTCGGCGAAGCCTTCCTCCATCGAAATTGGCACCAAGCCGTCGGCGGGGGCAGTGCCTTGCCAGCGGCCTCGTTTGAGTTCTTCAAATTCCGTGAGCGTGTCGCGGTAGCTGACGCGGTACTCGCGGCCAAAAATCCGGCGCGACACGCGCAGCGACGTGTCTTGCTGCGCTCGGGCGGGTGTGATGTCGTTGACTTTTTCCAGCCGCATATTCACGACCGGAACACTCTGAATGATCGGTAAACCCTGCCTTTTGGCCAAATCAATCACTGCCTCACGCTGATCGCTTTGAATATCGAACAGCAAAATATTCGGCTGATTGCCGCTCGTGGACAACGTGACTCGCTTCAACAAAAGCGATTGCACCAAAATTAAGGTGTAAATAAACGCTGTCCCCAGGCCAATGGAGACGAGCAAAATGGATGTCTGATTATTAGGCCGATGCAGGTTAGCCAGCGCCTGCCGCCACACGTAGCTCCACGAGGTTGGGAAAAACCGCTGCACCAGCCAGATGAGCAACGACGCCATCGCCAGCAGCAACAGAAACGCGCCCAAAATACTGGCGGTGAACACCAGCGCGTCCAGCCAGCTATCGGTTTGGATGTAGGTAAAAAGAAAAACGAAGCCGAGAATCAGGCCGTACACCAGCCAGCGTAGCGGGTCTCGGCTGGCGGGCGCGGATTCGAACGAAGCCCGCAGTACCCGCAGCGGGGCGATGTTGCGCACCGAAATGAGCGGCAACAGCGCGAATAAGATCGAGATGATCGTCCCCAGCAACACGCCCTGCCCGATGGCCGACCAAGAGATTTCGGTCGTGAGGGTAAAGGGCAGGAAATCTTTAAGTACTACTGGCAAAAACTGCTGAATAACCGCCCCCAGCGCGGCCCCAAGAACCGAACCCAGGAAGCCAACTCCCACGATTTGAATGAGAAAAATGACAAACGCCTGCGAAGATTTCACGCCCAAACAGCGCAACAAAGCGATTGAATTCAGCTTTTCGCGGATGTAGATATGCACCGCGCTGGCCACGCCCACGCAGCCCAGTAGCAGGGCGATGAAACCCACTAAGGCCAAGAACTGCGTCAAATCCTCGAACGAGCGGCCCGTGGATTCCTTCTGGCTGGCGACGGTGTTGGTGTCGAAATCTTCGAGATCCAGGCGCGATTCGAGTCCCTTTACGATTTTCTCGACGTCCGTTTTCGCCGGATATTTGAAAAAATACGAATAGTTGATGCGGCTGCCTTTTTCTTCCAGACCCGTTTGGGCCAGGTAGCGCAGCGGAATGTACACCGTCGGGGCCACCGTAGCCGTGACGCCCGTTTGGCCGGGGGCTTTGAGCAAAGTACCCGCAATGAGAAACGTAACCTCGCCCACCTTCACCGAATCGCCGACTTTGGCGTCGTATTGCAGCATCAGGGTTTGGTCCACCAAAGCATGACGATTGTTGCGGAAGCTGCGGCCCGCGCTGGTCGGAACGGTTTCTAACTCACCGTAATAAGGATAACTACCTTCCAGGGCCCGTACCTGCGCTAAGCGGTTGCCGCCGTTTTTTGGGAAATACACCATCGAGGCGAACCGCCGCTCCACCGAGCGGTCTTCGCCCAATGAATCCAGCAGCGGCTTGATTTTGGCTGAAGCCGGCTGGTTGCCGGAGATTTCCAA